>JAVJVN010000011.1 GCA_040221055.1 Rhodothermales bacterium
TCGGTGCTGTTCCGGATATTGGACATAACCCGTTGGGTGTTGCATGGAACTTGTTTGTTCGCACCATCAAGATACCAATTATATGCAACTTAGCCCAACGGGTTTTTTGTGTCCGTACGTCAGAATCGCACAGCTTAGGTCCCTCAAAGATCCTATCTGTTACCAAAATCGAATGAAGGCAGTTATGATGACGAAATATGTACTCTGCCTGTGCGCTCTCCTGGTTCTCTTCACGCATCCATGCGTTGCCCAGATCATGCGCTATGCTGAACGAACGACGCCCAATACGCTGAATCCTTATCAGATGCATAAGGAAAGAGGAGTTACAGAACGGCTGTATTCACTGTTGTATCAGGGACTCGTTCTCTACGATCCGGAGATCGAGCAGTCCGTTTCTCGGTTAGCCAGTCACTGGGAGCCGGAACAGGGCGTTACCGAATCCTTGACCTTTCATATCAGGGAAGGAGCAATGTGGCACGATGGTACCCCGGTGACGGCCAGAGACGTGGAGGTGACCTACAATAAATTGCTCAACAATATCAAAGTCCAGAATACGGAAACCGTGGAAACCGTACGAAGCATCGTCGAGAAGGTCACTCGGCTGGGTAATACCGTCATCAAGTTTGACCTGGTTCGAAGTACCGACGTAAGTACCGCACTTCAATATTTTGAGCAGTGGATTGTACCTGCACATGCATTCAATCCGGAAACGGGACTCGAAAATAGTCTGAACAACAGTTATCTCTCGGACCTGGCGATTGGTACTGGACCCTTTGCAATGCGCAAAAAAAAGAGTGCCAACGGGAACGTACAGATGACATCGTTCGATCGGACCGGAACGTGGGAATACTGGGGTGACGTCCCCAATCTGTCCGAGATTGAAATGTACGTTGAACCCGACCCGTTCAGCAGGGTCCAGAGTGCCTTGGCCGGGTCGGCAGAGTTGATTATTGACGTACCGGTCAGTCAAGTAGACCGCATCCAGAATGAGTCGGGCTGGACGGTGAAAAAGTATGCGAACGATTCGTTCATTTCCTTGGCCGTCAACTTGAGCAATGCGAAACTTGCCAACGTCAAGGTGCGACAAGCCATGATGCATGCGATGGATCGTCTTGGCTTGTTGAAGACGCATTACCAAGGCAGGGGCACAATTCTGCATGCCCCTATGGTCCCGGGAACGCCTTTCAGTACCAACGACGTTGTCCGTTACGACCATGATGTTGACAAGGCCAAGGGGCTCCTCGCAGAAGCAGGCTTTTCCATAATTGGATCTTCAGGGATACGTCAAAATGCCGCTGGCGAGCGACTTGAATTCACGATGATAAGCTTCGTGGATGGCGCGGCAACCGAGACGACCCGCAGTAACGTGTTGGACACCATCGTGAATGAACTTGAAGATGTGGGTATCCGTGTCAACGTAGAACCCCTGGACTTCCCCGTGTACATAGAAAGGCTGCGATCATCCCGGGAATATGATTTGGCATGGTGGGCTCCTTCTTTCGATTCATCGTACAACATTACGAAGTTCTTTCACTCGAACTACAATGCGAAAGGACAGCCCAACTTCGTAGGCTATCAGAATAATCTCGTCGACCGATATCTGGATGAATTCAATGCGGCAACAGATCCCCTGAGTCGAACAAGCAATATGGCTGCGGTCCTGAAAGAGTTGTCTCAAGATCTGCCATATCTGTACTTGTTGTCCATTGACAAATACTATGCGACGCACGTGAACCTGGCTGTGCCCAAGGTGCATCCCTTTTACTTCTTCTCATTTGTAGAAGTTTGGTCCAAGTTTTGAAGGTGGGCCCAAACCTGGTAAGAGCGGGACTCCAGCTCGCGAGAATAGTCGTCATCGGCTTGGGAACGGCAGCAATCACGCTCCTTGTCGTCAGCTTACTTTCCAACCCCCAGACGGGTCACGCTACATACTGGCAGCGCCTGTCGCTGTACTTCTCCGATGTTGTCGGAGGACTGTTCTCAGCAGATCGAAGTCGAAGTGGATTGAGTCTGCAGGACTTTGCCATCCGGACGTCTTGGACCCTCTACCTGGTTGTAGTATCCGGGCTGACAGTATGTACGATTGGAGTCCTGTTTGGAATAGTACGATCCGTGACCGATCGCCGTATCCTATCGAAACTACTCCGGACAATGGTGCTGGCGATTACATTCATTCCACTATTAATCTGGTCCAATTATCTTCAACTGGTTTCCAGTGAGTGGTGGGGGATCAATGTAAATGCTTCTTTGAATGACCCGGGTCTAGCTTCCTACGGAGTGTTGATTATCCCATGTGCAGCACTCGCGCTCAGTGATGGACTCATTGACCGGTTGGCCTCAACGGTGGAATTGGATCTGAGAAAGTTCTTCGCGTCGTCCTACTGTCTTGCCTTGAGGTCGCGCGGCGTCCCCCTGGTGACCCATGCGGCTCGGTCCATATTGCCGGGTGTCGCGTTTCAGACAGCCTCCATGCTCATTTATTTATTGGGCGCCAGTCTGGTCGTGGAGCACATATTCGCGATATATGGACTGTCCATGACATTATACCAGGCCATATTCGAGACGAGACAGTTCGATATTGTGGTTTACATATCAACGGCGTTCGTCCTGATTACATATGTCCTGCATGAAACCGGTCAGGCGGTTGCAGCGTGGGCCGATCCTCGTGAACGTCGGGTCCGGCATGGATAGCTCCCGCATGCGAAAGAGTCTGCCTGCATTGTTGGCGATTGGAATTCTCGTAGCATGGTCCGTTGCGGGTTTCTGGATATCCACTCCAAGGGATTCCAATAAGGACACCGTAGCGCCACCCGTGCATAGCATATTGCAGCGCAATATGGTCTCAACAGCGTCGTGGTATGAAGCCTATCCGGCGCGAAGAGCCTTCGAGTCCATCTTTGATGATGTGTTCGGTTCAGAGTGCGATGTTGACAGCAGTATGGTGGATAAAGGCTCTTCAAGCCTCCTATCACGTATTGCCGCCCCCCCGTCTTTTGTAGCCATTGTCGGGCAACCCTATGTCTATGATACGGGTCTGGAATGGGACGACGCATGCATTGTCTCGGCACCTGACGGAGTCAGTATCGAGGGTGGGGTTTTGCGATGGACACCTCTGTCAAAAGACATGGATTATGCAAGCCAGGAAAAAAACTTCAAGGTCGGCTATTTCAGGGGAGACTCCGCGGGCGTCGTACAGGAATACAGGGTCAAAGTGACATCAGAGTCGTTCCTGCTGGGGACCGATTTACGTGGACGCCCGATCTCCAACCTGATTATTCGAGCTGGTCGCTGGATAATACTGCCCGGACTTGTCGCCGTACTTGGCATCCTTCTATTTGGGCTTATTCCTGGCGTATTGGCAGGTTATCGCGGTGGTCGACCGGATGCAATCGTGTCTTCTTTTGCTCAGGTCTCTGAATCGGTACCGATCATCATTGTATTGGTTGTGGTAGCTATTGTAACTGGAATGAATATATATGCAACCATGTTTGTTGTCGGAATGATATTGGCACCAGGTGCGGCAAGGGATATTAAGGCCAGGGTGCGATCATTGAATGAAAACCAGTTTATAGAATCTGCAAGAGAACTGGGCTTGTCTGAGAAAAGAGTGATATGGAGTGAAGTGGTTTGGTACAATTGCATGGATGTCATAACCAAACATGTCTTTGCTGTGCTTCTGTTTTCCGTGGTGGTCGAAATAACGTTGAGCTATCTCAAGGTGGGGCTACCGGAATCTGAGATCAGCCTCGGCGGACTGATTCTTGCAGGACGAGCTTTGGCATTCAACCAAGGGGCATATTGGTTGCTGGCGCTCTCCTGTGGTGCCACGATTGCTGCAATGGGGTTGTTCGCTATGGCTGGTAATGCGGTCACTGAATTCTTCAAACGGGGCGAATGAGCCATGGAATACGCCGCAGTACCCGAACAACTCAGCGTAGGCAACCTGTGTGTAGACGTCAAGAGTGACGGTGGTCTGAAGCGCGTGGTGTCTGATGTCGGTTTCTCACTTCGTGAGGGAGGTCGCCTTGGAATAGCCGGCGAATCCGGCTCGGGAAAAACACAGCTTTTGCGGGCTTTGCAAGGAGTCAGTCAAGGGACGGTGAGCGGAACAATGATATTCGAGGGGGCCGAGGTTGAAGTGGCGAAACCTCTTCCGTTTGTTCTCAGACGGCGTAAACGTTCATCGGATAGCCGCTACCGGATGGGAATGGTTTTCCAGGAACCGCAGGCTTCATTTTCGCCGTATCAGACGGTACTTGATCATGCACACGACACGGCGGCATCAGCCGAAGGGCAACAAGCAGACATCAAATTGCATGTGGAGTCCACCCTTTGTGCCAGACTGAGCGAGTTGGGATTCGCGTCTCCGGAAGCCTATTTGGGGAAATATCCTCATGAGTTGAGCGGAGGAGAAGCCCAGAGGGTTACTATTGCACTCGCATTGATGATGGAGCCGCGTCTGATTCTGGCGGATGAACCCACTACGCAATTGGATGCGCTCATTCAAGTCCAGGTCCTTGAGCTTCTTGATACCGTCATTCGTGACAAGGCACTCTCTCTTATCCTTGTCTCACACGACCTGGCGGTACTCGGCAAAATGGTCGATCGCATTCTGGTTCTCAAGAATGGGCAAGTAGTAGACTATTCGGATACTCAGGAAATTCTGTTCGGGCCCATTGAGGCCTTGCATCCCTATACCCAAACCCTCCGTCGGGCGGTAGAATGAGCGAAGGAAATATTGTACAGGTACAGTCACTAAGTGCGTCATACCGGAACGGCTATGTTGGTGGAAAAAACATGGGTGAAGAGCGTAAAGCGGCGCTCAGGAATATATCCCTCAATGTCGCGTACGGGGAAGTATTCGGAATTGTAGGCGAGAGTGGTAGCGGAAAATCAACGCTCGTCCGATCTCTCCTCAGATTACATGAACCGGATGCCGGGAGTGTACAGATAGCAGGATTGGATGTAATGCGTCTGGACACGGAGCAGCTGAGAATTCGGCTCCGACGCGTCGCCAGACTGATGTACCAGCATCCGGACTCTTCTTTGAACCCTGGTATGACGGTTCGTGATATCCTGCTTCAGTGCACAAGGCTGCATCGTTCCGACTTGGATGACGTTTCGGCTCTCAAGGAAATATTGGATTTCCTTGAGAGCGTAGGGCTGGACGGCAGTTACCTGGGTAGATGGCCAGGAGGATTGAGTGGAGGCGAAAAGCGGAGGATAGCCATGTGCCGTTCCCTGCTGTCCCGTCCCCGTGTATTGTTCGCAGATGAACCGACATCAGGGCTCGATGCCGCAACGCAGGAGAGCTTTCTTCGCGTACTTATCCGCCTCAAGGAACAGCTCAAGCTTACAGTGGTCGTGATATCCCACGACTTGGGCCTCATTGGTCGAATATGCAATCGGGTCGCCGTGATGAAGGCAGGCGAGATTGTGGACACATTGAATCGAGAACAGATCTTGCGGCGCGAGTCCAATCACGCGTATGTCCGAGACTTACTGGCTGCGCATCTGAAGTTGTCTGACCTTCAGGCTGAACCGTGATATTCTGGCATCATTCGCGATTCCGGTATCGTTTGTTGTTACTCTCAAGGCTTCGCGGTGTCAGAATTATGAACGGTTCCACGAAATGATGGTCGTCCTCGAATGAAATGATGACCTCTTCGCCTACGAGTTTATACGTACCATAGGCTACGGTCGGTTTGACGGATTCCCAATCGGACGGGAAAGTCGTCAGTGTCCAATGTCCGCTTCTCGTTTCCGGCAGCCAGCGCCTAAACCACTCAAACGTTCCGTCATCACGTAGCAGTATCCAATACGTGTCGCCAAATTCAGAATCAGACTCAAAACGGCCCATCTTCAGCATTGCTGCGTTGTTACGTCCTGGTTGGTCAACCTGATCAATCTCATCGGGCTGGAATAACGGTTCAACTGGCTCTTCGTCGTAAATCAAGGAGTTGTCAAATGTCGCATCTGGGTATTCTGGCGCGGGTTGGTAATAAAGAAAGTCATCATATCTTCTGTCAAGCCATCTGAGAAATGATATGGATGTCATTTCGCTTACCAGCTTGCGATTATCGGTGTTGGTTGCCAAGAGAATACTGAATAGAAAATCAGACAAACTGACAGAGTTTCCAAGCGGACCGACACCGGAGATTATGCGCTCTATCGTGATGGGGCACTCCATGAATACGGAATCCAACGCCTGGTGAGTGAACTCGCTGATCATTCCGCCAAATACTTGGTCAAACATGCTTTCGGAACGCACGTTTCCTGTTCGTTCTGTTTGTATATCCCTCCGGTATTCGTTGAGGTAAACAGAATACAATCCTTGATATGTCTGAAAGAATTGTTGGGCATTTGCAGCGCACGATTCACGTTGCGCGTGCGCGTCATGGTATTTAAGAAAGTTCGCGAGGAGAAAAACAGCGAGCAGGAATCGCATATTCATTGTGGTTCAATATTGACGCTCGACTTCGGCATAGTACGTATCCTTGCAATCTGTCTGCGTTGCGGATGTTTTTCCAAAAATGATTTCGGGAACTACTCCATTTAGATGGGCGCGGATTTGGGGGATTGGTGTGAGATGGCCGACCGTTAATACCCTCAATTCGCGCCCAAACCCGCCGCGGCGTATTTTACCCCCATGCCCAACTACGACACCATGACCTACCGCCGATGCGGGCGCAGCGGGCTGCGGCTGCCGCTGATTTCGCTCGGGCTGTGGCACAATTTCGGGGATGTGGACGACCAGGAGACGGCGCGCAGCATGATCCTGCACGCGTTCGAGGCCGGCATCACGCATTTCGATTTGGCCAACAACTATGGGCCGCCGCCAGGCTCGGCCGAGGCGAATTTTGGGCGCATCATGGCGGCGGACCTCTGGCCGCACCGCGACGAACTCATCATTTCCTCCAAGGCCGGATACCACATGTGGAACGGTCCGTATGGAGAGTGGGGCTCGCGCAAGTACCTGGTGGCCAGCTGCGACCAGAGCCTGAAGCGGCTCGGTCTGGAGTACGTGGACATCTTCTATTCGCACAGGTACGATCCCCGCACACCGCTCGAGGAGACCATGGGAGCGCTCGACTACATCGTCCGCTCCGGCCGCGCCCTCTACGCCGGCATTTCCAACTACGGCCCGCAGGAAACACGGGATGCGGCGCGCATCCTCCGTGAACTGGGGACCCCGTGTCTCATCCATCAGCCCAAATATTCCATGTTCGAGCGATGGATTGAGCCGGAATTGATTGATGCGCTCCAGGAAGAGGGCATGGGATGCATTCCGTTCTCCCCGCTGGCCCAGGGGATGCTCACCGACAAGTATCTGCACGGCGTGCCGTCCGATTCGCGCGCGGCCAAGGAGCACGGCTTCCTCCAGCCCGACGCCCTCACGCCGGAGCGCTTGGAGCAGATCCGCGCCCTGAACGCGCTCGCCGCCGACCGCGGCCAGACCCTCGCCCAAATGGCCCTGCAGTGGGTGGCCCGCCTGCCCGTCGTCACGTCCGTATTGATCGGCGCCAGCCGCGTCGCCCACATTGACGACGCCCTCGGGATGCTCACGGCGCCCCCCATCACCGACGACGAATTCGCGCGGATAGACGCGGTTTTGACGGGCTGAGCCTGTCTCTGTACAGTGATAGCCTGAAGGTTATACGGGTGTCCATGATGGGTCCAATCGGCATGCCCCGGATATCAGAATTTTTCGGCATCTCGATATATCTCTATTTTGATGACAGAAGCCATCACGCTTTGCCACATATACATGCGATGTATAGTGGAAACGAAGCGGTGTATTCCATCCAAAACGGGATCAGATTAGCTGGTCAACTGCCGCGTCGCCAGGATCGACTGGTCAAGAAATGGATGTCGCTTCGAACCAGCGAATTGGAACATGCATGGCAGTGTGCTGTGAAAATGGAAGATCCCGGCCAGATAAAACCTCTGACATGATGCCACAGTCACCATCGGCTACTGCAGCCAAGCCCATCGCACTCACGCCGCGTATTGTAAGGCTGGACGCAGATCCGCAGAATTACGTGCTAACGGCCGTTTTTGACACGGGTGAGACCAAGTGTTTCAATGTTGAGCCCTTGCTTACTCAAGGTGTGTTTCGCCAACTCCGGAGCCACGAGGCGTTTTCGTCGGTTCATATCGACGAGCTGGGAGGAGTAATTTGGGATGCGGGACCGGATTTGTGTCGCGATACGATTTACTTTCAGGGCACACTCGCGCCAAGCCCAACTACCACAATTTGATGTATGGCTGAAGCAGAGACAGCCGGCAGCGGGGGAGGCTCATTCTATCAAATGGCGGAGGGCCCTTTCGTTGCGTTCGGAATCTGTCCTGCAGAAACAGGCTGATCCTTCTTCTGCACCCCACTTTGGGAACGAGCGCATAAGACCGGTTTTCCATTCGATAGGAAGAGCCTAGCCGAGCACGAATGAGCTTATCGCGGCCGGGCTGGTTTGGCATCGACTTTTCTTCGATCTTCAGGGATCAGAGGAAGGACCATGCAGCGACGCAGACGTAGACGCAAACGCAGCCTATCGCAGACCGTGCTCTTGACAGGCCTGTTGGCGTGTGGATGCGGGCTGCACGCAGCCGGCGCGCTCGCTCAGGCTCCGGAATTCGAGCGGTTCGATACGGGCGACGGGCTGCCGAACAACACCGTCCACGCCCTTCACACGACTGAAGATGGTTTCTTGTGGGTCGGCACCACGGACGGTCTGGCCCGATGGGACGGGTACCGGTTCGAGGTTTTTCGACGGGACCTGCCCAGCACGCACGTCAAGGCCATTGACGATGCGCCGGATGGGGATCTGTTCGTGTTGACCCACGACGGTTTGGTGCGCTGGAATCCCCGGACTGGTCGGCCCATGAGGGAGTGGCCCTTCGCGGATGCGCAGGCCATGCTGGTCCTGTCCGATCAAGTCTGGGTGCAAGCGAGCGGCAGCGTATTCCGTATCCGGTCGACGGTGGGTGTGCCAGTCAGAGTTCAGACAGACGCCGATGTAGGTGCTGAGCGGATTTGGGGATTTGGTAACGTCCGGACCAGCCCGGAGCGCACGTGGGGCCTGATGGAATGGGGCGGTGACATCTGGATGTCGTCGCCCGGTGACGGCATCATCCGCATGGATCCCGAAACGCTGGAGGCAAACGTGTGGCCATGGCCGCAGGACATTGGTCCGGGAGTTCAGTTTCCTGGTCTCTTCCGCTGGAACGATCAGCTTATCGTCAGCCACGCTGAGGGAGCGTTCTCCGTGTCAGTTGGGGAAGGAGGC
Source organism: Rhodothermales bacterium (assembly GCA_040221055.1). Lineage (NCBI taxonomy): Bacteria > Pseudomonadati > Rhodothermota > Rhodothermia > Rhodothermales > Rhodothermales bacterium. Next base: position 9,288 of record JAVJVN010000011.1, read on the forward strand.
GCGCCCCGATTCAGTCCATTGGAAGGTGAGCGCTTCGCCGAACCCTGGCACGCGATAACCGGGCACGTCGATGGAACAGGGGCAGGCGTCGCTGGAGAATGGGTCACTATTGGGACGGATTTCGGCATCGTCAGGGGCTCGGGTTCGGGCGAGCGGATCCTTGTGGAAGCCGGGCCGACGCGGGAGCTCTCCAATGTGGTGCTGGCGGCCGCGACCCTGCCGGACGGATCGACGTGGCTGGGAACGCGGAACGGGCTTTATCGGATGCGGACGCCGGCGGCTGCTGGCTCGCAACTGTTCATGGAGGGGGTACCGGTACTGTCGCTGGCACGCGCGCCATCGAGCACGGACATTTGGGTCGGGACGTTCGGCCAGGGCGTGTACAGGATGCATAGTGAGGCGGTGACGGCGAGCCCAAGTGGATTGTCTGCTGCCGAACCTGTGGAAATGGGCGCCTGCAATCCCACGGTATGGACGCTGTTTATCGATGCAGCGCAACGGGTTTGGGCGGGTACCGACGGGGGGCTGTGCCTGTGGGATGCGTCGCAGGAGCGTTTCGATCCGGTGTCGATCGGCGAGGGCGTGCACGCGATCGCAGAGCATCCCGAGGGCACGGTGTTGGTGGGGACCACGAAAGGGCTCTGCAAAATCCAGGCCCCAGGAGGAGACGATGGTGAACAGCATCCAGTAAACTGGAAAACGGAATGCACGGGTCCCGAAGGGCACGTGCAGGGGCTGGAGGTGGATTCCGCCGGCGCGCTCTGGATGGCGCTTTTTGACGGGCGGGTGTTCCGGGACGGGACGGAACTGGAGGGAGTGACGGTAGGTGGCGAGGGGGGATGGATGATTTCGGATGTGGGCGCGGCCGTCGCCGTGTCGGGCGCATCGGGACTGACGATGGTGACGGGCGACGGCCGCGCCCACACCTTCCTGGCAGACCATATCGTGTATGGCGCGACGACGACCTCCGACGGAACGCTCTGGGCCTCGACCAGCAAGGGACTGTTTCGGGCTTCTGAGGGGGGCGGGGCCGGGGAGGAAGGGTGGCAGGCTGCAGATTTTGAGCCGATCGGTGCGCTTCAGAGTGAGTTCAACCGCCGAGCCATCCTGGCCGTGGACAGCGTGTTGTTCATAGGGGGCATGGACGGGTTGACGCGGCTGGACCGGGTGGCCCGGCCTGCGCAGCTGAACCTTGTGGTGACGCGGGTGGACGTGGTGGGCCGGGACTCATCCTACGTATTGCCGAGTCTGCCGAACGGGGGGCTGGAGCTTGCCCACGACCATGTTTCGTTCGAAATGGAGTTTTCTGCGCTGGGGGGCCGGGAGTCGCTGGTGTATCGGTATCGGCTGGAGGGGTTCGATACGAACTGGAATACACCGCCGGCCCGGACGGCGCGCTACACGAATTTACCGCCGGGCGACTACCTGCTGCGCGCCGAAGCCCGCGGCCCAGCCGCGACCGCCGAGCTCTCCATTCCCATTCACGTCCGCACAGCCTGGTTCGCCACCTGGTGGTTCCGGCTCGGCGTACTGGCGCTCATCCTGGCGGCGGCAGGCACCGGCTGGCGTCTGCGCCAAGCGCATCTGGATGCCATGGCACGCATCCGATCCCGCATTGCCAGTGATCTGCACGATGATGTAGGCAGCCGCCTGGCGGGCATTGCGCTGTTGTCGGAACTGGTGGCGAGCAGCGCATCCCTCCCCGGCACCGAGTCGGACCGACTGGAGACCATCAGCAAGACGGCGCGGGAACTAGTGACGAGCGTCAGGGACATCTCGTGGCTGGCGCATCCATCGAATGATCAAATCCAGGATCTGGCCGACCGGATGCGGGAAGCGGCGCAGGCGCTGCTGGGCGATCGGACGTGGGAGCTGCGCGCCGACGCCGAGCATGCCAAGGATCGGCTTTCGCTGCACGTCCGCCGGCACGTTTTCCTTGTGTTCAAGGAGGCGCTGCACAACATTGGCCGCCACGCCGGCCCCACCGCCGAGGTCGACGTACGGCTCGGCGTTGAGGGAACGCGATTGGTGCTTGTCGTGTCGGACACTGGAGCCGGGTTCCTGCCGAGTGCGGCGGGCACGGGGCAGGGCCTGCGGAACATGGCGGACCGGGCGCGCGAAGTCGGCGGGACGTTGGACATCCGCTCGGCGGTGGGCGAGGGTACGACCATTACCTTGTCGGTTCCACTGTAACACCAGGACGATGGACGCGAATACGATTGCGGTCTGGCTGATTGAGGACGATGCGCTCTTCCGCGACACGGTGGCGGCGGTGCTCAGCACGGTGGAGGACATCGCATGCACGGGCCGATTCGTGACGTGCGAGGAGGCGCTGGAAAGGCTGGCGGCGGCGGATGGCGATTCCCGAATAACAGACGTGCAAGGTCCGGACGTTATCCTGCTCGACATCGGGCTTCCGGGAATGGGCGGGCTGGAGGGCATCCCGCGTCTGCGGACGGCGGCGCCCCAGGCCGAAATCGTCATTCTGACCGTCCATGAAGACAGTGATCGCGTGTTCGATGCGATCTCTCGGGGCGCCAGCGGATACGTTCTGAAGCCGTCCACGGCAGAAGGCATCGTACGGGCCGTGCGGGCCGCGTATCGTGGCGAATCGCCCATCACACCGCGCATTGCCCGTCGCATCCTGGATCGATTCAAGGGGACGCCTCCCGAATACGGCCTGTCGGACCGGGAGCGGGACGTGTTGGAGCTGATGGTGACCGGCATGACCAAGCGGGCCATGGCCGAGGCGCTGACGCTGTCTGTGCACACCATCGATCAGCACGTGCGGCACATCTACGCCAAGCTGGATGTGAACACGCGGGGCCTGGCGGTGGCAAAGGCGGTGGGGGAAGGGCTCTTGGGGCCGAGGCCCACAGAATAACGCGTTTGCGTCATGTGCCGGACAGGACCCGCGGATAGGTTGCAGGAGCAACCTGACGCCCCGGTACCATGCGCTTTTTTCTCGTCCTCTGTCTGGCCACTGCCACAAACGTCTTCGCCCAGGCCGATCTGAGCCTCTCCGTGAGCGGCGTCCCGGCCGATGAAATCCGGGGCGGCAATTTCACGGCGCAGTACGAGGTGCACAACGCCGGGCCGCAGGATACGAACGGGAATGTCGTGGTGACCATTGCGTTGGACAACGCATCCATCCAATCCCTGAATGGCGGCGTCGGCGGGACGGTGAACCAGACCGATGCGCAGAATGCCACCGTGACGTATCCGTCGTTTCCCTTCGGACTGACCGTCACGAACGACGTCATCATCGTGACCAACGGCAGCGGCGGGGATGCGACGGTGACCATTTCGGTGGCGACGGGGAACGACTCAAACACGACAAACAATGCATTCACCGCGACCGTCACGGTGCCCACGCGGCCCGAGGGCGATCTGAATGGCACGGTTTACAAGGACGTGAACAAGAACGGCGAGGTGGACGACGGCGATACGCCCATCGAGGGCGTCCAGATCTCGCTGAACACCGGCACGTCGCGGACCACCAATGCCGAGGGTTATTTCGAGTGGATTGACCTGTTCCGCCGGCCCTACGACGTGACGGTCGGCCTCCCAGAGGGTTTTACCCAGGTCATCCCCGAGACGAATCCGTTCACGGTCGATGTGGTGGATGGTGGCGTCACGACCGTGGTCATCCTGCTCAACGATGAGAACGAGGTGGTACCGGGACGCGTTTCGGGGATCCTTACCATTGACCGGACGGGCAATGGAAACCCGGTGCCCATGGAAGGCATCCGCGTGTATGATGACGGTAACGACAACGGAGTGTTCGAGCAGGCAGAGACCTCGACCCTGACCGATGCCGAGGGGGTCTTCGACTTCGAGAATCTGACGCCGGGAACGGTATTCCGGGTGCGCGCAGACGTGCCCGCCTATGCGGTGCCGGTCGACCCGTCGCCCGCACGCGAGGACGTGGCCATCGGTCCGGGCACGAACGCGGCCGTCTTCTATACCTACCGCTTCAGCGGCTCGGTTGCGGGTTTCGTGTACGTGGACAACAATGCGGACGGCATGTACACGGACGGGGTGGACGACCGGTTGCCGCTCGACGAGGATGATTTGGAGTTGCTCGATACGCATGGCGTCGTGGAGGGCGCCCAGAATACGGGGGATCTCCTGGTCGGTGAGTTCCTGTTCGGAGGGCTGTATCCCGGGGAGTATATCGTGCCCATATCGCCCCCCGACGGTTGGGAGCGAAGCGAGTTTCCGGGCGCGATGGTCGTGAGCGAAGCCAACCCGTTTCCGGACGAATACCGCCTGGGAACGTACGAGCGGGTGAACATCCGGGCCGATGCCTTCTACGACCTGAACGAGAACGGCGTGCGGGATACCGGCGAGCCACCTGCTCCCGGAATCGGCGTGACCTGCGTCAGCAGCGGGGATTGCCAGGGAATGACCGACGAATCCGATGCGCAGGGCGTGATTTCCTTCTTCCAGGTACAGCCCGGCACGTTCACGCTCAACCTGACGGCTCCCGAGGGGCCGGGGCAGTTCGTGGCGCCGGCGAACGGGCAGTTCCAGTTCACGCTCAAGTCGGGCCAGGACAACGTGGAGATGATGGTCGCCGTGAAGGAGCCCGTGAATGGGGTGCCCATCCCGGATATTCTTGTCGCCCCGTCGGCCCAGCCCGCCAATCCCGCACCGGGCGACGACGTGCAGCTGGAGGTCCTGGTCGTGAACCGGGGCACCGGCGAAGCGCTCGAGGTGAACTCGACGCATCGGCTGGTTGCGCTGGATTACGTATCGCACACAACATCGCAGGGGGGATGCGACTTCGATACCCAGGCCAACACGATTCGATGCACGCACGGGCTGATGGATGCAGGGGATACGACGCGCGTGGCCATATCGGCACGCGCATCGGTTGCCGGTCCCGCGGCGGTCGATGCGTCCGCAGTGACCTCATCCGTAGAATCCAATGAACTCAACAACCGGGTCGTGCTGGACGTGGTGGTGTCGGCGACGGAATTGACCATGGTCCTGCAGGACGAGGAAGAACTGACCTGCACCCCCGATTGGGGGCTCATGGCCGGGGGGCGCACGTCGGAGGGCAACGATGTGCGCCTGCGCGTGCGGGTGGTAAACAGCCATCCCGATCGGGATGAGACGGTGCGGGTGGCGCTCGAGGGCCTGGCGTCGCAGGTAAGTCTGCCCGAGCAGACCGTTGTGGTGCCCGCCCAGGACCTTGTGGTGGTTGAATTCCGCTTTTCGACCGAAGGGTGGGCCTGGAACGCGGACGGGACGCCCCGGGAAGAGGCGTATCCGGCCGTTTTCCGACTGCGCCGCGGTGAGGAGTTGATGAGCGAGCTTGAATACCCATTGACGGTCCTCCCGAAACCGCTTGTGCTGGTCCATGGACTCTGGAGCAATGCGGCTACCTGGGATGCATGGCCGGCGTACGCCACGGCAGCCCATCCCGGCTGGGACGGACGCGTGTTTGCGGTCAACACCATGGATACCGGAACGATCACCTTTGCAGGCAAGCGGCTTGCCGCAGCGACGTTCACCCGGACCACCATTGCCCAGAACGCCGAGGCGATGGACGCCTTCATTGCCAACGTGCGGAATGAGACCGGATCGTGCCACATCGACATCGTCGGCCACTCGATGGGCGGACTGATTTCGCGCAAGTTCATCCATGAGCACATGCCGGAACTGGAAACGGATGGTCGACCGCTGACGGACAAGCTCATCATGCTCGGAACGCCCAATCAGGGAAGCCCATGCGTAGAGCCCGCCATGGCACTGTACGTGCATGCGCAGTACGAGCAGCTGCGTAATCCGCCGACCGATCCCGCGGACCGGTTGACCTTCCCGCCGAACAACATCATAGAGCTGGATCGTGATGTCATGGGCCGGTTCAACGATCGGGTATCCAACAAGAAAGGCGTCACGTTCGACGTGCTGGCCGGTGCGACCATCCCGACGACATGCCAGGTCACCAATCCCGGCGACCTGCTGGTAGAGCGGCGCAGCGCCTTCGCGCTGGACCGCCCCACGATCGTCGACGCGGAAACCGTGTGGGACATCACCCACATCAGCATGACGAGCGACGAGCCGCTGTTCACCGAGTTCGTCTTGCCGCGGCTGAAGCCGTCCGGTGGTTCCCAAGAGCCGGTGAGCACGGTGGCGGCCGCGTCGTCGGCCGCAGCGTCGTCGACGGATGCGGGTGTGTCGGAGGTGTATACCGTGAACCATGATGTCGCTTCGGGCGATGCCGTTTTCGAGGTCGGTTCATTCGAAGCGATGTCCGTGGTGCTGTTCGTGCCGGACCATGTGACGACGCAGCTCCTGGACCCGATCGGGGCCGTCGTATGGGAAGTGCTGGCGGAATCCGATGCGGCGAACGCCTACTTCCGGTCCGCGACCGTGGAATCGCCGGAGGTGGGTACGTGGCGTCTGACCTTCGCGTCGTCGGAACCGCTAACCGACGCCTCCGCGAGCTTCAGTGTCTACGCGCGGAACCCGTCGTTTGCCGTGGAGGCGACATTCGGCGAGCCGGTAGCCGACATCGTGCCCGTTCTGGCTACCGTGACGGTGGATGGCATGCCGGGCTCGGCGGTCGTCGAGGCGGAAGCGGTCGGGGAGACCATAACGACGCGTCCGCTGTTCGATGATGGCGCGCACGGCGACGGGCTCGCCGGCGACGGCATCTACGGTGGCCAGGTGGCGGTTGGCGCCGCCGGAACCGCCATCGTCGCCGTGCGCGCCACACGGGACGGCGAAACCCGCCGCGTGCAGTCCATCGTGGAGGTTGTGACCGTCACGGATACGGAGCCTGCGGGAGCGGAAATCCCATCGGAATTCCGGATGGCGAACATCTACCCCAACCCCATGTCCGGCAACGGGATGTTGGAAGTACACCTGCCGTCCGAGACCTCCGTTTCCGTTCGGCTGTTCGACACGCTCGGACGTCAGGTCGAGCGCGTGGCGGACACCCACCTGGCCGCGGGCGTCCACCGCATTCCCGTGGACGTGCGCGCCGCCGCCGGCGTGTATCTCCTGGTTGTGGAGACCCGGTCAGGCCGCAGCCACCGGCAGATCGTGATTACCCGATAGGCCGATCCTGGTATACCGTCCACCAATTCCAGGAACCAGGTACGCAAGGCAGTGTCTAATAATGACACCATTCATCTTTCCAGCAAACATCGAAGGACGATGGCCTCGATCTTTGAAGATCCGGTCCGTTCAAACGTGAAGTGGATGGACGTGGAAAGATTGTTGCGTGCACTCGGTGCAGACCTGACTGAAGGGCGCGGCTTTCGCGTTCGAATCCATTTACGAGGTGTTCGAGCCGTCTTCCATCGTCCACACCCCGAGCCTGACACGGACAAGGGCGCTCTACGGTCAATGCGACGTTTCTTGAATGAGGCTGGAATCAATCCCCATGCGTGATATGCTGACTTACAAGGGCTATACGGGACGTGTTGAGTACGACGACGAATCTGGCCTGCTGCACGGAGAAGTGCTGGATCTCAGGGATGTCGTCACGTTTCAAGGCAAGAGCGTGGAAGAAATCCGGCAGTCGTTTCGCGACTCAATCGACGATTATCTGGATTTCTGTCGGGATCGGGGAGAAGAACCGGACAGGCCTTTTTCTGGAAGACTCATGCTTCGTCTCCCACCGGAATTGCATCGAAAAGTCCATGTGCGGGCCCAGCACGAGGGTAAAAGCCTGAACCAATGGATTTCGGATCGCTTGGCCATTGCGGATTGACACGATTCGTCCATCATGTAGGGTAGGTTCATCCTATCAAACGCTGGAGTGACCCTTTCGAGGTGACCGGAATTGGTCATGCAGAAACAGGTTGATCCTTTCGAAGAGATAGGCCGATCCTTCTTCTGCACCCCACTTCGGGAAACCACACCAAAACCCGATTTTCCATTCGATAGGAAGAGCCTGTCCGGTGGCAGCTCGGGCGCGGATTGAGGGATTGACGGGCCTCCATCTCCCATGAAAGGGCGCCGCCCACAATGAATATTGGAGATGGCCGACCGGAAGTCCCTGCAATCCGCGCCCGAAAAACTACATATTCCGACGGTACTGCCCGCCGACTTCGAAGAGGGCGTGGGTGATCTGGCCGAGCGAGCAGACCTGGACGGCATCCAAGAGGGTGTCAAACATGTTGCCGCCGGTGCGGGCGGTTTCCTGGATACGCTCCAGCATGGCCGGTACATCGTCCGCATTCCGGGCCTGGAAGGCGCGCAGATTCGAGATCTGGAGCTGCTTCTCGGAGTCGGATGAGCGCATGAGGGGGACGGCGTGGGTATTGGCCTCGTCGCTGTCCTCGGCTTTGAACGTGTTCACGCCGATGACGGGGAGTTCGCCCGTGTGCTTCCGATGCTCGTAGAACATGCTCTCTTCCTGGATTTTGGACCGCTGGTACATGGTCTCCATGGCTCCCAGCACGCCACCCCGGTCGTTCAGCCGTTCGAATTCCTGCAGGACGGCCTCTTCGACCAGGTCCGTCAGTTCATCGATGATATACGAGCCCTGCAACGGGTTTTCGTTCGTCGCCAGTCCCAACTCCCGATTGATGATGAGCTGGATGGCAATGGCCCGCCGGACGCTTTCTTCCGTGGGCGTCGTGATGGCCTCGTCGTAGGCGTTGGTGTGCAACGAGTTGCAGTTGTCCTGGATGGCCATCAACGCCTGTAGCGTCGTCCGGATATCATTGAACTGGATTTCCTGGGCGTGGAGGCTTCGGCCGGACGTCTGAATGTGGTATTTGAGCTTCTGGCTGCGCTCGTTGGCTTTGTAGCGGTCCCGCATGGCAGCGGCCCAGATCCGGCGTGCCACGCGGCCGATAACGCTGTACTCCGGGTCCATACCGTTCGAAAAGAAGAACGACAGGTTCGGCGCGAAATCGTCGATGTCCATTCCGCGGGCCAGGTAGTATTCCACCAACGTGAACCCGTTGGAGAGCGTAAATGCCAACTGGGAAATCGGATTGGCGCCGGCCTCGGCAATGTGGTAGCCGGAAATGGACACGGAGTAAAAATTCCGCACACCATGTTCGATGAATGATGCCTGGACATCGCCCATCATGCGCAGGGCAAACTCGGTGGAGAAAATGCAGGTGTTCTGCGCCTGATCTTCCTTCAGGATGTCGGCCTGGACGGTGCCGCGGACCACGTTCAAGGCATAGGTTCGCAGTTTTTCGTACGTGTCGGCATCGAGCAGACCCCATTTCACAAGGTGCGCGCCGGTGGTACCGAGCAGGGCAAGCCCGAACCCGTCATTCGTGGCCGGCATGCTGTCCATTGGGCCGTTCGGGCCGGTCGGAGTGTAGGTGGGCATCCGATCGCCGAGCCGCTTGGCGATTTCATTGCGGACGGCGTCCAGTCTGCCTTCCTCGGCCAGGTGCTTTTCCACCTGCTGGTCAATGGCCGTGTTCATGAACATGGCCAGGATCATGGGCGCCGGACCATTGATGGTCATGGACACACTCGTCGTCGGGCTGCACAGGTCGAAGCCGGAGTACAGCTTCTTCATGTCATCGAGCGTGCAAATGGATACGCCGGCGTTGCCGACCTTGCCGTAGATGTCGGGACGTTCGTGCGGATCGAATCCGTAGAGCGTCACCGAGTCGAACGCCGTCGACAGCCGCTTGGCAGGCATGCCTTCCGATACCAAATGGAAGCGGCGATTCGTACGCTCGGGGTTGCCTTCGCCCGCAAACATGCGCGTCGGATCCTCGCCTGTCCGTTTGAACGGAAACACGCCTGCCGTGAAGGGGAAGTACCCCGGGACGTTCTCGAGGAGCGCGAAACGCAGGCGCTCGCCGGGGTCTTCGGTGCGGGGAAGGGCCACGCGGGGCACGTGCGTACCGGAGAGCGATTCGGTGTACAGCGGAACGGTGAAGTCGCGGCCGCGGACGCTGTACGTAAATGCATCTGCGCGGTAGGCCGCGGCCGTTTCATCCCATTTTTCGAGGATGCTCCGGGAATGATGGTCCAGGCGGTTCCACCAGCGCTCTGCCATTTCCGTGAGTCGCGGGGCGAGTTGCTCCCGGTCTTCCGGATTCCATTCTTCGATCTGGGTCAGTGCTCCTTTTGCCTCACCCCACTTGCGCGCAAGCCGGATCTGCTCCTCGGCGTGTTGGCGATAGTTCCGACAGGTATCGGCAATATCGCCCAGATACCGCTGCCGTTTACCAGGAATGAGAGCCTCGGTGCCGACGGCTGCCCCGGGTTCGTGACCCTCGGCATAGACCGTGGACGTGCGCCCGAAATCGAAGTCAGCATTCAGGCGCTCCAGGAGACCGAGGTAGAGTTTGGTCACGCCGCCGTTATTGAAGTGCGACGCCATGGTCGGATATACGGGCATCTCATCCGGCTGGACGTCGAACGCCATTCTGTTGCGCTGCATCTGCTTGCGAACGTCGCGGAGCGCATCCTCACTGCCGCGCTTCTCGAACTTGTTGAGCGCCACGAAGTCGGCCACGTCGAGCATCCCGATCTTTTCGAGCTGCGTCGGGGCGCCGAATTCCTGCGTCATGACGTAGAGCGTGAGGTCCGTGAGCTCGGCGATTTCGGTATCGCTCTGGCCAATTCCTGCGGTTTCCAGGATGATGATATCGAATCCGGCGGCCTTGCATACCCGGATGGCCTCACGGAGGGCGAGCGACGTGGCCCGGTGCGCCTGTCGCGTTGCGAACGAGCGCATGTAGACGCGGCCGTCGGCGGCATCGTAAATGGCGTTCATGCGGATGCGATCGCCGAGCAGCGCGCCGCCCGTGGAGCGCTTGGTGGGATCGACGGAGAGTACGGCAATCCGTACGTCGTCGAAGTCGTTCACGAAGCGGCGAATAATCTCATCGGTGAGCGTGGACTTGCCTGCGCCGCCGGTGCCGGTAATGCCGATGGTGGGAATCTTCCAGTCCGCCACGCGGTCGGACGGTGCTCCGTCGCCACCCGCCGGGGCGCCTTCAAGACGAGTCAGCGCACGTGCGAGTGAGCCGGGTTCGTCGGGGCTCACGGCATCGGCCGGAGGCGCAAGCTCGGCGGTCGAAAAGTCGCATTCGCGCATCATCACATCGATCATGCCGCGCAAGCCCAGTTTCAGTCCGTCTTCCGGCGAGAAAATGCGGGCGATTCCGTATTCGTGGAGCTCATCGATCTCTTCCTGCACGATGACGCCGCCGCCGCCACCATAGATTTTGATATGACCTGCTTTAAAATCATGTAGCAGGTCGTACATGTATTTAAAGTACTCCATGTGCCCGCCCTGATAGGACGAGACGGCAATTCCCTGGACGTCTTCCTGGATGGCCGTTTCGACCACGTCCTTCACGGACCGGTTGTGCCCGAGGTGGATGACCTCGGCGCCCGCCGACTGCAGGATGCGCCGCATGATGTTGATGGCGGCGTCGTGTCCGTCGAACAGGCTGGCGGCCGTCACGAAACGGATGGGGTGCTTCGGCACATACCATTCGTCCGTGGTGGCGGCCTTCGCGTCGGCGGACTTTTCGGTTGGGGAGGCAGTAGACATGGCGTCTGGTTCAGTCAGGGTGTACTCCCTGCCTTAACGCCGTTAACGGAGGGAGGTTTTGCGGCGCATCCCAGCGGAGCCGCGGCCCGATTGCCGCATCATCCATACATCAGGAAAATCCCGGCGACGGCCACGCTGTTCCAGATGGAATGGGCCACAATACACGCGGTCAGGCGGCCGGTATAGAGGAAAATCGCGGCATATCCAATGCTCGGAATGAGGATGTCGACCCAGTCGATGAGGCCGGACGGCAGGTGTCCGGCGGCGAAGAACACGACGGAGAGGGCCGCTGCGGCGAAGGCGGGCCAACCCATGGCGCTCGATGAACCGGCCAACGTTTTGCCGCCGCCCAGGATATCGCGCAGCACGGTAATGAAAAAGCCGCGGTTGTAGAGTTCTTCGGCGACGCCACCGCCGAGCACCCCAAGCGGCAGATACCACAGTACGTTCATCCAGCGGCCGTCCACCATCTTCAGGATTTCAGCGATGTCGGGACGGGCGGCACCGCCGGTTTGCGGGAAGAGCACCAGGAACTGGACGGCAATCCAGAGGGCGGCGGCACCGACGCCGAGCAGCAGGTCCTGCCGGAAGGCTCCGGACAGGAAATCCGGCGTCCGCAATCCGATGTCATGGAAGTTCATGCCCAGCATGCGCGTTCCGACGCGCAGGACGCCGACGACCAGCACCAGTTGAATGACGCCGAGCAGGGCAAAGTTGGGGCCCTGGTAGCCGCCCAGGCCGCCCATCTGGAAGAAGATGGCAGGCGCGGCGAACATGATGAACCCGACCACGATGACGGCCAGGAAGACGAGGATCTTTTTCCGTTTCATCCTTCCGGCCTACGGACGCGAGCGGGATGGTTTCAACTTCGACGCACTATGGAAATCGTTTGCAAAAAGTAACGAAAATCGTTACTATACGCGAATGAAATCGGAAGAACAATCTCCAAGTGCACGGACATTCGTGGATGCACTCGCGGCATCCGGCCGGCACCACTTCACGTCCAGCGAAGTGCGTGCTGCGTTGGGTGTTTCTGCACAAGCTACCCGGATGGCCATGCATCGGCTTTTGCAGCAGGATGTCGTGGCATCGCCGGCGCGCGGGTTCTACGTGATTATTCCGCCTGAGTATCGCTCCGTTGGTTGTCTGCCAGCCGATCACTTCATCCCGGAACTCATGGATTTCGTGGGGGCCCGGTACTACGTTGGCTTGTTGTCCGCGGCACAATTCCACGGCGCGGCGCATCATCGACCTCAGGAGTTCCAGGTCGTACTTGAGAAAACCAGACGGCCCATTGCATGCGGTCGTGTTCGCATCGCATTCGTCCAACGACGGAATGCGAGCCGGATACCCGTCCAACAATTCAATACTCCCCGCGGGTTCATTGCCGTCTCAACGCCTGAGGCAACGGCACTCGACCTGGTCGGATACCATGATCGCTCCGGCGGGCTCGACAACGTGGCTTCGGTGTTGACTGATCTGGCGGAGAAGATTGATCCCGCGAAATTGGTAGCGTCCGCAAAACTGTCTCCGATCGCGTGGTCACAGCGATTGGGGTTTCTGATGGATTTGGTTGATGCTGGCAGCCAAGCAAGGGAACTCAAGTCGTTCGTCTCGAAAAACGCGCGCGAATACACTGGCTTACTTCCAGGCTCTACCGAGTCGGTGACGAGCCGGGACGACGTGTGGAAAGTGGACGTCAATACTGAAATTGAGGTCGATTCATGATCCCAAGGGATTACATCACGGAATGGCGAGCCCAAGCACCGTGGGTGCAGGCTTACCAGATAGAACAGGACCTCGTCATCAGCAGGGCATTGGTCGAAATATTTTCACACCCCGTTCTCGGCAAATCATTGGCCTTCCGCGGGGGCACGGCTCTGTACAAGCTGCATTTCAGGCCTCCCCAGAGGTACTCGGAAGACATTGACCTGGTACAGATTCGTGCCGAACCTGCCGGTCCCGTGATGACGGCACTCCGAGAAGTCCTCGAACCTTGGCTTGGACCGGCGCAGTGGAAGCAGAGTGCCGGTCGGGTGACACTGAATTTCCGGTTCGATTCTGAGGATCAACCCCCGATTCCGCTGCGGCTCAAGGTTGAAATCAACACGCGAGAACACTTTTCAGTTTTTGGATATCAGCAGGAACGATTCGAGATGGCGTCGCGCTGGTTCAGCGGGGAGGCCGACATTTGCAGCTATTCCCTGGAGGAATTGCTCGGAACGAAGCTTCGCGCGCTGTATCAACGAAAGAAAGGCCGGGATCTTTTCGACCTCGCGACGGCGCTCGACAGTGGGGAAGCAAGCGCGCCGGGCATTGTCGAGGCATTCCTGGAATACATGACACGAGAAGGCCATGGCGTACGTCGTCAGCAATTTGTCCAGAACATGTCGGAAAAAATGAATGACCGGAAATTCACCGCCGATATCAGCCCTTTGCTGGCGTCCGGAGTAAAATGGAATATGCATTCTGCCGCAGAACGGGTGTCCTCAGCACTGTTTGAATTGCTTCCAGAATAAATAATACAGAGTACCCCCATGTCCCATTTGACCGGCCGGAGTCTGCTCCGGGATGCATCACAGAACAAAGGAACGGCATTCACGGCGGAGGAGCGGGAGGCCTTCAAGCTCAGGGGGCTCATGCCGCACAATACGTGCAGCCAGGCCATCCAGGTGGAACGCATCATGGGGCACGTACGCCGGAAGGAGTCGGACATCGAGCGCTATATCGCGCTGAACGCCCTGCAGGACCGGAATGAACGGCTCTACTACCGGACGCTCATCGAACACATTGAAGAGCTCATGCCGATTGTGTACACGCCGACGGTGGGGCAGGCGTGCAAGGAGTTTGCGCACATCTACCGGAATCCCAAGGGCTTCTACATCACGCCGGAGGATCGGGGCGACATCCGCCGGATGCTCGACAACTGGACGGAAGAGGACGTCCGCGTCATCGTGGTGACGGATGGGGAGCGGATCCTCGGGCTCGGCGATCTGGGCGCGAACGGCATGGGCATCCCAATCGGGAAACTGGCCCTGTACGTGGCGCTGGCTGGCGTGCATCCCAAGTGGTGCATGCCGGTCATGCTGGATGTGGGCACGGAGAACCAGGGCCTCCTGGACGATCCGCTCTACATGGGGTATCCGCACCCCCGGGTTCGCGGGCAGGCGTATCACGATCTGGTGGAGGAGTTCGTGCAGGCGGTGACGGACAAATATCCGGATATCCTCATCCAGTTCGAGGATTTCAAGACGGAAAACGCGTTCGGGTTGCTTGAGGAATACCGGGATCGGGTGTTCTCCTTCAACGATGACATCCAGGGCACGGCGGCGGTCACGCTCGCGGGCGTCCTGGCGTCGAGCCGGATAAGCGGGGTGCCGTTCGAGGAGATGCGCATCATGTTCCTCGGCGCCGGTTCGGCGGCCGCGGGGATCGGCCAGCTCATGGCGTCGGCCATGCAGGAACGCGGTGTGCCGCATGACGATGCGTTCCGGCGATTGTGGTTCGTGGATTCGACGGGACTTGTCGTTCGGTCCAGGGACGGTCTCGCTGATCACAAGCTGCCGTTTGCCCACGACCACGCGCCCATGCAACTCCTGGACGCCATCCAGGAAGTGAAACCGCACGTGCTGATTGGCGCGACAGGTGCGCCGGGGACGTTCACGGAGGAGGTCGTGGCCCTCATGAGCCAGCTGAACGACCGGCCGGGGATATTTGCGCTGTCGAATCCGACGGCGAACGCCGAATGCACGGCCGAGGAGGCCTACCGGTGGTCCGAGGGACGCGCCATATTTGCCTCGGGCAGCCCGTTTGCTCCGGTGGATGCGCACGGCAAGCACTTCGAGCCCACGCAGGCGAACAATGCCTACATTTTTCCGGGCGTCGGCCTGGGCGCCGTGGCCGTCCGGGCCACGCGGGTCACCGATTCCATGTTCATGGCCGCGGCCAACGCCCTCGCAACCATGGTCGATGAGGAGCGCCTGGCGGTCGGCGGACTGTTTCCGCCGCTCACGGACATCCGGGAAGTCTCGCTCGAGGTCGCTGTCGCCACCGCCGAGGTCGCCTACAAGGAGGGACTGGCCCGCGTCGACCGCCCGGACGACCTCCGCGCCATGCTGGCCAAAATGCGGTACGACGGGACGTACTAAACGTGCCTGAGCGCCTCCGTGGGATTGGTGGATGCGGCGCGCACGGCTTGCCACGCCACGGTTCCGACGGCAATCACGGCCATTAGCAGGCCGCCGACGAGGAAGGTGATCCAGTCGACCTCAATCCGGTAGGCGAACGTGGCCAGCCAGTGGTCCGATGCGATCCACGCCACGGGTACGGCCACGAGGAAGGCAATGCCCACCAACAGCAGGAATTCCCGCGTCAGCAGGACGAGGATGCTGCGCCGGCTGGCACCCAGCGCCTTTCGAACGCCGATTTCACGGGTTCGGCGGACGGCGGTGAAGGCGGCCAGGCCGAACAGCCCAAGGCACGCAATGAGGACGGCCGTCAGCGAGAAGACGTTGAACAACCGCGCCAGTTGGTACGGTCCTTTGTACAACTGATCGAAGGCTTCATCCAGGAAGCGGTAATTGAACGGGCGGGTCGGATCAATCCGCGTCCATTCGGCCTCCATGGCGTCCAGCACGCCGGCATAATCCTCCGTGCCCACGCGGACCGAGATGAACCGCGTCCAGAAGTCCTCCCGGGGAAGCAGCATGATCGGGGTAATCTCGTCGTGCAGGGAGGCCATGTGGAAATCCCGCACGACCCCGACCACACGGTAGCTGTTGCCATTGGGTTGGACGGGGAGTTTGGCGCCGATCGGATCCTCCGCGTCCAGGAGCGGGACCATGGCTTCATTGATGATGGCACCGCCCTCGCGGGTCTGGTTCGACGCATCGTTGATGGCGGTGTCAAAATTCCGGCCGGCCACGATGTCCATGCCCATGGTTGCGGCGAATACCGCATCTACCGGAAATACCGCCGCGTAGTGTTGAACCTCACCGATCTTGAAGCCGAATCGGGCCGATGTCTGGGAGGGGATGGCGCCGGAAAGCGTCGCCCCGCCCACGCCGGGGAGCCCCCGGTACGCCTCGGCCAGGACCTCGGCCTGTTCGGCCGCCTCCCCGCCCAGTCGCACCGACACGACGCGTTCCTGGTCGAATCCCAGGTCTTTTTCCTGGATGAAGCTGAGCTGGCGCTGGATGGTGATGGTGCCCACGACCAGCACGATTGAAATGGCGAACTGGAGGACGACCATGGCGCGTCGGATGTTGACGCCGCTCGATGCTCCGCCAGATTCTCCCTTCAGGACTAGTGAGGGCCGATATCGCGCCAGGACGAACGCAGGCCAGCTTCCGGCGCCAAGCCCGACCAGGAGCACCATGGCGGCGAGGGCGGCCAGTACGGGTCCGTCCAACAGGTCACCGAAGGCGAGCGACCGCTCGACGAGCGTGGCAAACGGTCCGACGGTTGTGGCCGCCAGGATGAGCGCCAACACGAGCGCGAACAGGGTGGTCATCATGGATTCGCCTATGAACTGCCGGACGAGGGCCTTGCGGTCGGCGCCCACGGCCTTGCGGATGCCCACTTCCCGCGCGCGGAGCGTGGCACGCGCCGTGGCCAGGTTGATGTAATTGATGCACGCAATGATGAGGATAAGCGCGGCGATCGACGAGAATACGTACAGGAAGCGGACGTCGGCCGTGATGGAGAGGCCGCCGTTGATGTTCGAGAAATGATGCTCGCGAAGCGGCTCGAGCGAGAAGTCGGAGTTCTGGATGAACGGGGCGTCGGTCTGGGCGAGGATGAGGGGTTTGATGCGCGAAGCGGTCTCCAATGCCGATGCCGTAGGACGGACCAGCACGTACGTGGGATACCCCATGGCGCCCCAGCCGCTTTCAAACATGCCGCGTTCCGCGGGATGCGACGCGAGCGTGGCCATGGATGCGAGGAAGTCGAACTGGATGGACGACGCAGCCGGGGGTGTTTGGACGACGCCGGTCACGGTGAAGGGGTCGGCGCCCTGGACCGGGAGCGTGCGGCCCATGGGGTTCTCGCCCGGAAACCACGTTTCGGCAGCGCGTTCCGTGAGGACCACCGACCACGGCTCGGCCAGCGCTGTGGCAGGGTCCCCCTGGACGAGCGGGAAGCTGAACACGTCGAAGAACGAGGCGTCCGTGTAGAGGAAACCGGTTGCCGAACGGACCGTCTCCCCGGGTTCGCCGATGGCGATCTCCTCGACCGAGCGGAAACGCACCGTTGCCTCCACGCCCGGGATCTCGTTTTCCAGCATAGGACCCATCAATGCCGACTGGTAGGCCATGACTCCGAAGTTGGATTGGACGACCACTCGATGGATGCGGTCGGCGTTTTCATGGAACGTGTCGAAGCTGAGCTCTTCGCGGACGAACAGGACCAGGAGCAGGCACGCGGCCAGTCCGAACGCCAGTCCGGCAATGTTGATGAATGCGTAGCCTTTCTGGCGGCGCATGCTGCGCAGGGCCGTGGTAACGTGGCTTCGGAGCATGGACATGGTATGGTTGATTTCAGTGGCAAACGTGTGCCGGTGAACGGATTTCTTCCAGTGGATTTTCCGGTATTCGCGCTCAATGGCGAACGGATCGTCGAGGTCGCGGACGGCAAGGCGGAAGGCCGTTTCGGAAGATGCGCCGGCCGCTCGATGGTCATCGATGGCGTCGCGCAGCGTGCTTTCCAGTTCGCGCAGGTCGTCCGGGGCCACGGCGCGCATGTGTTCGAGCGGCCGGCGCCACGCGGCTATCGCCGCTTCGGTGTTGAACTTGGACGCGCTCATGCCGTGGCGGGGCTCCAGAGCCGGGAGAGGACCGCGTTCACGCGCAGCCACTCGCCCTTGGTTCGGGCCAGGGTGCGACGGCCTTTGGGCGTGATGGCGTAGTACTTGCGTTCCCGGCCGCTGGAGGCGGTCTGCCACGAAGCCTTGACCAACCCGCTCGCCTCCATATCGTGCAGCAAGGGGTAGAGCGTGCCCGGCGTCCACCGGATGGACCCGTCCGACAGCCGGTCAACCCGCTTGATGAGGTCGTATCCGTACGTGGCGGCGCCCTCCAGGATGGACAGCACGATCGGTTCGTAGCTGGCGGCAATCAACTTTCTGGAAATCATGGACGTCTGATGGGATGATGTATCGAGTCGCGATATATCCAGTTACGATAGCTGCAGGACACAGGTTGCAGCGAAAGGGATTACGACTCATTCCTGGCTGGGACGCGGAAAAAGAATCGGCGGCGTGATCTCCGGTACACGCGAAGATAGGCTGAACCTGTTTCTGCACCCCCAAACGGAAAACGCGCAAAAGTCCTGTTTTCCATTTGATAGGATGAGCCTGACTGCGCACGATGAGCTGAGCCTGGCTGCCTCGAACTCACCACGCGATGGCTGTGGCGTAACCATCGGCTACCTGGAAGCAGGCGTTCCACGTGCGTTCGTCCGTGTCCAGGACGGTCGCGCGGCGCCACTCCGGGCCTGTGACCGCACCCGAATCTGCCGAGGTCGCCGGCGGAGCCAGGCCTCCCGGCGTAATCCGGAGCCGACGCGGGCCGGTGCGCAAGCCGGTGCCAATGCCTTTCAGGACGGCCTCCTTGAGCGTCCAGACGGCATAGAGCTGTTCATGCGCAGTAGGGGCGAGTGCGCCGAGCACGGGGCGCTCGTCCTCGTGGGTAATGTACTTCAGCAGGCTTTCCTTGCGCGGCTTCATGATTTCGAGGTCCACGCCGAGCGGACGAGCACCCGACACTGCCAGGGCGCGATCCCCGGAGTGGGCGAGCGAAATAACGAGGGAAGACGTGGAGGATGAGTCGGCGACGCCCGGCGCACCCGCGTCCAGGACCAAACGCCCACTCTCCAGGATCCGGATGGGGACGTCGCGCGGGTCCATGCCCAGCCGCTCGCCGAGATGCCTGCGCAACACCAGACGGCCGAGCGTAAAAAGGGTGCGGCGGGCCTCGTTGTTCAACGAGGCCCGCCGCACGTGTTCTTCGTCCGTCAACACCGTCTCCCACGCGCCGTCAGCGAGCAGGGCCACGGTTCCGGAGGCCACGTGTATATCAGACGGCAGCGTCAAAATTGGCTGCGACCTGGTTCCAGTTGACCACATTCCAGAAGGCGGCAATGTAGTCGGGACGTCGGTTCTGATAGTTCAGGTAGTAGGCGTGCTCCCAGACATCCAGGCCGAGGATGGGCGTGTGGCCCTCCATGTACGGCGAGTCCTGATTGGCCGTCGAGTAGACCTTGAGTTTGCCGTCAGCCACGACGAGCCAGGCCCAGCCGGAACCGAAGCGGGTGGCAGCGGCGTCCGCGAAGGCCTTCTTGAAGCCCTCCAACGAGCCGAACGCCGCGTCGATGGCGGCTGCCAGTTTGCCGGAGGGGTTGCCACCGCCATCCGGCGACATGACGGTCCAGAACAGGGAGTGGTTGGCATGTCCGCCGCCATTGTTGCGCACGGCGCCGCGGATGGATTCCGGGACCGAGCCAATGCCACGCAGCAGGTCCTCAATGGATTTGGCCGCCAGGTCGGCATGCCCTTCGAGTGCCGCGTTCAGTTTGTCGACGTAGCCCTGATGGTGCTTGCCATGGTGGATTTCCATGGTCTTCGTGTCGATGTTGGGCTCGAGTGCGTTGTGAGCGTAGGGAAGCTCGGGAAGTGTGTGGGCCATGTCAGCGTTCCGTATGACTTATGAAAGATGATTCACGGGGTCAAACGCTCCGGCCCCCGGTAGGTTTTAAAGCGAGCATTAAGACCCGCTTATACCCCGAACAGGCGCTCGGTCAATTCCCAGAGATGCGTCGTCACACCGAGCGCCACCAGCGCTAACGCACAGGCTACCAGGATGACGCGGGTCGAGACCGGCACGGGGAACGTTGCGGCAGCGGCGTCGCTGGTGTCGTCCTCCTTCTTCATGAAGAAGACCACGAGCACGCGCAGGTAATAGTAGGCTGAAACAGCGCTCGTGAGTACGCCCACGACGGCCAGCCACACCAGACCCGCATCGATGGCCGGGGCGAAGACCGCCCACTTTCCGAGGAACCCGGCCAACGGCGGAAAGCCGGCCAAAGAGAACATGAAAAACGCCATGGTCCAGCCCAGCAAGGGCCGGCGATAGCCGACGCCCGCAAGCGAATCGAGCGACTGGGTGCTACCCTGCGCATCGTCCCATTCCAGGTACGACAGGACCCCGAAGGCGCCGATGTTCATGATGGAATAGATGACCAGGTAATAGATGGCGCCGGCGTATCCCTCGGGCGTTTCGGCGGCGAGGGCCACCAGGATGTATCCCGCATGGGCAATGGAGGAGTAGGCGAGCATCCGCTTCACGTTCGACTGGGACAGCGCGACCACGTTGCCCACGACCATGGTGATGACGGCGAATACCGCCAGCACGCCCGCCGTCTTGCCGGCAGGCACGGCTGTGGCCAGGACCACCACGAAGGCGGCGAAGGCGGCGGCTTTCGATGCCGTGGACATGAAGGCCACCAGCGGCGTCGGCGCGCCCTGGTACACATCGGGCGTCCACATGTGGAACGGAACGGCGCTGACCTTGAACAGGAAACCGACCAGCAGCAGCGACACACCCGCCCAGAACATGACCGAACCGCCGGAAGCCGCGGCCTGCATGGCGGCGAGGTCCATGGTACCGGTAGAGCCGTACAACAACGCCATGCCGTACAGGAAGAACCCGGTGGAGAAGGCGCCCAGCAGGAAGTATTTCAGTGCGCCCTCGAGCGCGCCCTGGTTGGTCCGGACCAGTCCCGCCAGGATGTAAAGGCAGACGGACATGGTTTCCAGGCCGACGAAAATGGATACCAGGTGATTGCCGGCGCCGAGTACCAGCATGCCCACCGTGGCGAACAGGACCATGGCGTAGACTTCTCCGATGTGCTGGTTCAGGCGTTGCAGATACGGCGTCATGAGCACTACGGATACGGCCGCAGTACCCAGAACCAGCAGGTTCACGAATGAGGCCAGTCCGCCTGTGCGCAGCAGTCCGTAATACGCCGTTCCGTCACTTCCCAGCGCGCCGAGCTCCAGAACAAAGGCGACCGCGAGCCCCGCGAACGCCATCCATGGTGTGGCGGCGTGACGATTCCGGAACGCATCGAACACCACCACGACCAGGCCGGTCAGCATGACCAGCACCAGGGGCAGCGTCGCCAGTACATCGGCCCACAGATTCGAATATGCCTGCGTCAAATCCATAATGTTATACCCAGCTCAGCGATTCAATCCGATTCGCCAATTCGAGGTCCTTTTGGGTTACCGTATTCCCGGCATCGTGCGTCGTAAGCGACACGTCGACCCGGTTGTACACATTGGTCAATTCGGGGTGGTGATTCAGGGCCTCGGCCTCGAATGCCAGGCGGACCATGAATCCCATGGCTTCCTTGAACGATCCGAAGGAAAACGTCTTTTTGAGCGCATTGTCCGACCACTCCCAACCCGGGAGGGATTGGAGGGCGTCACGAATGGCGTTCTCGGTCAGTGTTGCGTTGCTCACAGGATGTATCCGCTGAAGAAGACGAGGTAGATGACAAGATAGATGGGCAGCAGGACCGGGATGGAATACCGGAGGATGTAGCCCATGAAGGACGGCGTTTCGACGCCGTTCGATTCGGCAATGGCCTTCACCATGAAGTTCGGGGCGTTGCCGATGTAGGACATGGCGCCAAAGAATACGGCAGCGACCGAAATGGCCTGCAGGAAGATGACCGAGTCGATGGCGTTGGCGAACTGGAGCACGGCAGCCGGATCATTCACGTCCAGCCCGAACTTGCCCATGGCCGCCGCCAGGAAGTTCAGATAGGTCGGTGCGTTGTCCAGGATGCCCGACAGGATACCCGTGGCCCAATAGAACAGCCCGACGGTCAGGGAATCGGCGTGGCCCGCGGCGTAGTTGCTTATGAGCTGCAGGGCCGGCTGCATGGTCGCGAAAATGCCCAGGAACAGCCAACCGACTTCGCGGATGGGTTCGAAATTGAACTCGTTCTTGGCCATGGCCTCCTTGTCGGCCGTAACGTAGGCCAGGCCCGCCACCGAGAGCATGATGATTTCCCGGATGCCGAACGGCACTCCGAACAGGTCGTGCAGGTTGGGTACCCACGGGAAGACGTTCGGGTCAATGAAGACGGCAGCGATGATGATGGCCACCCAGAAGAAGCTCTTCGTGCCCTGGAGCGAAATCACCGGCTTGTCGGGGTCCGGATCGGGGCTGGTTTCCTTGTTGCGCGTGTCCAGGAACCAGAACACCGCCAGGATCATGATGGTGGCCGGAAACCAGATGTACCAGACATGGGTGAATGTCCAGAAGAACGGCACACCGCGCAGGAAACCGAGGAACAGCGGCGGATCGCCGATGGGTGTGAGCGCGCCACCCACGTTCGCCACCAGGAAGATGAAGAACACGATGTGATACGCTTTCAGCCGACCTGCATTCAGGCGCATGTAGGCGCGGATGAACAGCATGGCCGAACCCGTCGTGGCAATCAGGTTGGCAATGACACTGGCCGCGAACAGCAGGATGATGTTGTTGCGGGCCGTACCGCGGGCATTGATGCTCACGAAGACACCGCTGGCGGCAATGAAGAGCGACGCCACGAGCGCAATGAATGAAATATATTCGGTGGCGGCGTGCTCCATGGCGATGGGCGCCTTAAGTACGAAGAAGTAGTACACGGCCACGATCAGGCCGAGCCCCACCGAGTATTTGGGATAATGATGGTGCCAGTGGTGGGCGAAGAACAGGGGACCCGTGGCAATGAGCAGCAGGATGGCGACGAACGGCAGCACCATCCAGACCGGCGGGAGCGGGCCATGGGCATCGTCCCCGTGGGCATCCTCCTGGGCGTGGGCGTCCGTGGTCATCACGGTATCGGCCGCTGCGGCGGTCGAGTCCTGGGCAAGCGCATCGGGCACGGCCACCAGGGCCAGCCCGAGTATCAACAGGAGGACAAGTTTTCGCATCGTTCAGGAAAAACGGGGCTATTGGATTTCGATGGCCGACTGCGGCGCCGATTGGGGCGCTGTCGCCCGCTTCGTCTCGATGGTCTGCAGGAGCTCCGTAACGGCAGGCTCGCTCTTGTCCAGGAAGGGCTTGGGCATGACGCCCATGACCACCATGAGGACCAGGAGCGGAATGAGGATGCCGAGCTCGCGCGCGTTCAGATCCTTCATGTTCCGGTTCTCATCGCTCTCCAGGGGACCCCAGAACGTGCTGTAGACCATGTAAAGCAAGTAAACCGCCGCCAGGATGACGCCCGTCGTGGCTACGATGACCAGGAACGGACTGCCGAGCGCCGTGCTCTTGAAGGCGCCGATCAGGATGAGGAATTCACCCACGAAGCCGTTCAGGCCCGGGAGGCCGGCCGAAGCCAGGACGCTCACAATCATGAAAAAGGTCAGGACCGGGACGGACCGCGCAATGCCGCCGAAGTCGGACATGAGCCGCGTATGGCGACGCTCATAGAGCATGCCCACAATGAGGAACAGCGCGCCGGTCGAAATGCCGTGGTTGATCATCTGGATCATGGCGCCCTGCATGGCTTCGGTATTGAACGCGAAGATGCCGAGCACCACGAATCCGAGGTGGCTCACGGACGAGTAGGCCACGAGTTTCTTGGCGTCCGTCTGCGCGCGCGAAACCAGGGCGCCGTACACGATGCCGATGACCGCCAGGACCGCGAACAGCATGCCGTACTCGGCGGCCGCGTTCGGGAAGAAGGGCAGGCAGAACTTGACGAGCCCGAAGGTCCCCATTTTCAGGAGCACGCCGGCCAGGATGACGCTGCCACCCGTTGGGGCCTGCACATGCGCGTCGGGAAGCCAGGTGTGCAGCGGGAAGAGCGGCACCTTGATGGCAAAGGCCAGCGCGAACATCAGGAACAGCCAGCCCTGCATGTCGATGGGCATGTTGTAGGCGACCAGCTTGAACCAGTCCGTCGTGAAGACGCCGCCGTTCACGGCATCGCCGGCCGCGAACCCGAGGGCAATGAGCGCCACGAGCATGAGCAGCGATCCGACCAGCGTGTAGATGACGAACTTGAGCGCCGCGTAGACCCGGTTTTCGCCGCCCCAGATGCCGATGATGAAGTACATCGGGATGAGCGTGAGCTCGAAGAAGATGTAGAACAGGAAAATGTCGAATGCCGCGAAAACACCCGTGACGCCCGTCTGGAGGACCAGCAGCAGGACGTAGTAGGGCTTCAGCGACTTCTGGATGTAGGTCCAGGACGACAGCACGACAATCGGCCCCAGGAGCGTCGTGAGCAGGATGAGCAGCAGGTTCAGCCCGTCAATGCCGACGTAGTACTTGATGTCCATGGTATCCGGGAACCAGCTCGAGGACATCTGCGCCAGCTGGGGCGCCGTGGCCGTCGAGATGGCCGGGTCGAACTGCATCCACAGTCCGAGCGACACCACGAACGTGACGAGGGTGGTCAGGAGGGCCGACCATTTGATGGCCTGCTCACTCCGGGCAAGCATCGTCAGAAGGGCTCCGACGAGGGGCAGGAAAATGACGATCGAAACCATGGATCAGAAGAGCATGAGCCAGACGATGAGAAGGACACCGAATACAATGGAGACGGCGTAGGACTGCACGTTGCCCGTCTGGATGTATCGAAGTACGAAGCTGACGGCGCGCGTGAAGAAGGCCACGCCGTTCACCAGACCATCAATGATGTATTTGTCGAACGGAGCGAAGAAATGGTTTGCGCCACCGACCACCGGGCGGACAACGGCCTTGTCGTAGGCCTCGTCCAGGAAGTACTTGCCGGCCCAGAGGGTGTAGAGGCCGCCGAAACGGCTTTTCAGGGTCTCGTCGAAGGCCAGTCCCTTCGTCGTGTACCAGCGCCATCCCAGGGAAACCCCGATGATGGCCACCGCCGAGCCGAGCGCAATCAAACCCCACTCGAGGGCCAGCGAAACGTGCCCGTCGAACAGTTTTTCGGCCACCGGGCCGCCTTCGCCGGCCAACCAGTGGTGGATCCAGTTCAGGTCGCCGTGGGCGATGACCGCCGGAATGCCCAGGAAACCGCCGACCATCGAGAGGCCGGCGAGGACCCAAAGCGGGAACGTCATCGACGCGGGCGATTCGTGCGGGTGGAGGGTGTCGGCGTGGGGCCAGCGGGGGGCGCCTTCAAAGGTCAGGACGTAGGCGCGCATCATGTAGATGGCCGTCAGGAGGGCCGTGATCAAGCCCACGATCCAGGCGAACCAGCCGATCGGGAAGCCGAAGGAAGCGGCTTCGAAGGCCTTGAACAGGATTTCGTCCTTCGAGAAGAACCCGGCCAGGAGCGGGATGCCGGCAATGGCGAGGGTCGAAATGAGGAACGTCATCCGCGTGGCGGGCATGTACTTGCGGAGGCCTCCCATGGTGCGCATGTCCTGCGGATCCAGCTTGTGGCCGTGCCCGTCGTGCGCCAGTTCATGCTCCACGTGGTGCATGCCGTGGATGACGCTGCCGGAGCCAAGGAAGAGGCAGCCCTTGAAGAAGGCGTGCGTCATGACGTGGAAGATGGCCACGTAAAAGGCGCCGACGCCCGTGGCGACGAACATGTAACCCAGCTGCGATACCGTGGAGTACGCCAGGACTTTCTTGATGTCGTTCTGCGTGATGGCAATCGTGGCAGCGACCAGCGCGGTGGTGGCACCGACCACCGTGATGACCATCATGACATTCGGCGCCATGAGCACGAGCGGGGAAAGGCGGGCCAGGAGGTAGAGTCCCGACGTGACCATGGTGGCCGCGTGGATGAGCGCCGAAACCGGCGTGGGGCCCGCCATGGCGTCCGGGAGCCACGTGAAGAGCGGAATCTGGGCGGACTTGCCGGTGGCGCCAATGAACAGCAGCAGCACGATCCAACCGATGGTGGCTTCCGGCATGTTCAGGCCTTCGGTCAGGATGACGCCTACATCGAGTGACCCGATCTCTTTGAAAATCATGAACATGGCAATCAGGAAAGCAAAGTCCCCGATCCGGTTCATGATGAATGCTTTGTTGGCCGCTGCGCTGTTCTTCAGGTTCGTGTACCAGAAGCCGATGAGCAGGTAGGAGCAGAGCCCGACGCCTTCCCAACCGAGGAACAGCACCACCAGGTTGTCCCCCAGGATGAGGTTCAGCATGGCGAAGATGAACAGGTTCAGGTAGGCGAAGAAGCGCCAGAACCCGTCGTCGCCGTGCATGTAGCCGACGGAATAGACGTGGATGAGGCTGCCGACGCCCGTGACCACCAGCCCCATGAGGAGCGAGAGTTGGTCAATCCGGTAGGCAAAATCCAGCGAGAGGTCGCCGGCGGCCATCCAGGTGAACGCGGACCATACAATGGGCTCGCCGTCGTAGGCCAGGAACAGGTAGACGAACGCCAGGAAGGGGACCGTGACCATGGCCGTCCCGATGGCGCCGATCAGGCCCTCCTTGGACCGGTACGAGGGCATGAAGAGGCCCACGAGCCCGTTCAGTGCCGCTCCCGCCAGCGGAAGCAACAGAATCAACAGAATGAGTACAGCAGAATCCATGGTCGAACCGGCGGGGATGTGGGGTCCCTAGTATTTGAACAGGTTGAATTCGGTAACGTCGATCGTCGTCTTGTTCCTGAAGATGGCAATCACAAGTGCCAGGCCGATGGCGGCCTCTGCAGCAGCGACAGCCATCACGAAGAACACCAGGATCTGTCCCTGGGGATCACCCAGCGACTGGCTGAAGGCCACCAGCGTCAGATTCACGGCGTTCAGCATGAGCTCGACCGACATGAGCATGACGATGGCGTTGCGCCGGAAAAGAAAACCGATGACGCCCGCCGTGAAGAGCACGGCACTGAGCGACAAGTACCAATTGAGGGTGACTTCCATCAGACAGCTTTGCGTTTGGCCAGCATGACGGCACCGATGGTGGCGGCAAGCAGGAGAATACCAATGATTTCAACCGGCATGGCGAACTGCACGAACAGCGATTTCGCCAGATTGGACGCCGAGCCGTTTTCCGCGACCGCTTCCAGGCTGCCGGGAACGGGAAGCATGTCCAGGCTGGATGCCACCACGAATGACAGCATGGCCAACAGGCCCATGCTCAGCACATACGCGAGCACACGACGACCGTCGATTTTCTTCAGGTCCGGCAGGGCTGCCAGGTTCAGCAGCATGAGCACGAACAGGAACAGCACCATGATGGCACCGGCGTAAACCAGCACCTGCACCACGGCAATGAACTCCGCATTCAGCGTCAGGTACAGGCCGGCAATGCAAAACAGGTTCAGGATGAGCCAGAGTGCGCTGTTTACCGGGTTCCGGGAGATGAGCATGCCGAGCGCTCCGGCAATGGCAGCGGTCGCGAGCGCAAAAAACAGGATCTGGGCGGCCATGTACGTCCGTAGGGTGGGGTTGATCGCGGCGCAAGTTAGCGACCGTCCGATTGTACGGCAAGGAAAGATCCGATAAAGACACCGATGCGATTGGGTGATGCGCCACCCGAATGTGTAGACTGCTGCATCCCGGCAAGCAAATGCATTCCAGTACTGACAACGCGCACGCCGCGTACTCCTCGTCCTTGTGGCGGGACATCTCTGCCGCCATGCGCGGCGCACAATTCGACTACACGTCCGGCAACCTCTGGCGGGCCATCATCATCCTGGCCATCCCGATGGTGCTGGAGATGGTCATGCAGTCCGTCCTGGAAGTGGTCGATATCTACTTCGTGGGGCGGCTCGGCGCTGACGCGGTTGCGGCCGTCGGCCTGACGGCCAGTCTCATCATCATCATTTTTGCCATCGGGCTCGGCCTCGGCATTGCCGCGACGGCCATGGTGGCGCGGCGCATTGGCGAAAAAGATGTGGACGGCGCGGGCGCGACGGTCTGGCAGGCCGTGCTGTTGACCCTGGCGGTGGCGCTCCCGACCGGTGTGTTCGCCATCTTCACGGCCGATGATCTGCTCCGCCTCATGGGCGCGACGGAATCCGTGGTGGCCATCGGCACGCCCTACGCACAGGTCATGCTGGGCTCCAACGTGGTCATCCTCATGCTCTTCCTGCTGAACGCGGTGTTCCGCGGTGCGGGGGATGCGAGCGTGGCCATGCGGGTGCTCTGGATAGCGAACATCCTGAACATCATCCTGGACCCCATCCTGATTTTCGGGTGGGGACCCATTCCGGCGTACGGTGTGATGGGCGCGGCCGTGGCCACGGCCATCGGCCGCGCCGCAGGGATTGGCTACCAGGTATGGATCCTGATGGGCGGGCGGACCCGGCTGCAGCTCCGGCGCAAGCACATGGTGCTGCAGACGTCCGTCATGCGGCGGCTGGTGCGTATTTCACTGCCGGGCATGGCGCAGTACCTGGTAGGAACGGCCAGTTGGCTGGCACTCATGCGGATCATGGCCGAGTTCGGCAGCGAGGCGCTGGCGGGCTACACGGTGGCCGTGCGGATCATCATCTTCGCGCTCCTGCCCTCGTGGGGCATTGCCAACGCGGCGTCGACGCTCGTGGGGCAGAACCTGGGGGCGAAGCAGCCGGATCGGGCCGCGACCTCGGTCTGGTACTGCACGCTGGCGGACGTGGTGTTCCTGTCGCTCATGGGCGTCGGGTTCTGGATATTCGCCGACGAGGTCGTGGGGATCTTCGTGTCCGAAGCGGGGGCCCGCGCCGTTGGCGTGCAGAGCATCCACATCCTGACGCTGGCCTACCCCATCTGGGCGGTGAGCATGGTCATCATCCAGGCCTTCAACGGCGCGGGCGACACGTCCACGCCTACCTGGATCCACTTCCTGGCCTTCTGGGTGCTCCAGTTGCCCGCCGCCTGGTATCTGGCCCTGCACCAGGAAATGGGGCCGCTCGGCGTGTTCCTGGCCATCGTGGCGGGACAGTCCGCCGCGGCGGTGATGGGCGCGGTGATGTTCAGGCGGGGGAGCTGGAAGGCGACTGAGGTTTAGCCCGGCGCTCCAGGCGCGCCCGGAGATGGTCCCGCACAGCCGGCCACTCCGGGCGCGTCACGGAGAAGTAGACCGTGTCGCGCAGCGAGCCGTCCGCGAGGATCATGTGGTGCCGCAATGTGCCTTCCTCGACGCATCCAATGGCGCGCATGGCCGCACGGGATTGCGTGTTGCGGGCGTCCGTCTTGAGCTCAACGCGGTTGTACGCGAGCGTATCGAAGGCATGCGAAAACAGGAGCAGCTTGGCCTCCGTGTTCACCACGGTGCCCTGCCATGCCGGGGCAATCCAGGTCCATCCGATTTCCAGGCGCCGATGCTCGGGAACGATGTTGCCGTAGCGGCTGCATCCGACGACCTGGCCCTCGAATTCGATGGAAAACGGCACGAACGTGCCGTCGGCGTGGCCGGCGAGTGCCTTTTGAACGTACCGGAGCATATCTTCCGGAGTCCGGACGGGATCGGGATTTACGTGCCAGATCCGTTCGTCAAGGCCGATTTCCACGAGCCGGTCCACGTCGGACAGGGCGAGTGGTCGGAGCCGGACAAATTTCCCCTCGAGTACGACCATGATGCTGGATGCGTTGACGGAGCCGAGGCTCCAGGATTTGAAGGCCCACCTGGCCGCTCTTCCGGGCGAGTCGACCGTGCGCGTCATGTACGTGCCGGGCCGGATCGAGTTGCTGGGCAAGCACACGGACTATGCGGGCGGCGTGAGCCTGACGTGTGCCTCGTCGCGACGTATGGTGGCCATCCTGGCGGAAACGCGGGATGCCGGAATCACCTTCATCGATGCCGTCACGGGAGAGCGCGAACGAATTGCGTTCGACGGCTCGGCGGTGGTCAAGGGCTGGGCGTCCTATGCGGACGTGGCCGTGCGACGCGTGGTGGAACGGTTCGGCAAGCCCAAGCGCGGCGCGACGGTTGTTTTCATGAGCGATATCCCGAAGGCGGCCGGCATGAGCTCGTCGTCCGTCGTGACCACGATGGCGGTGCTTGCGGCACTGTCGCTGAATGGTGACGGGCCGCAGGAGGGCGTGCAGACGCTCGGCGAACTGGCCACCTTCCTGGGCGAAGTCGAGTCGGGCGTGGGCACGCGGGGAGGCAGCCAGGACCACACGGCCATCCTCATGGGCAAGGACGGGAAGGCGTCGCTGTTCGGATACCACCCGGTGGAACGGCTGCTGGAGCTGGATTGGCCATCCGACATGCATCTGGTCATCGGCGTCAGCGGCGTGAAGGCATCGAAGCGTACGGGGGCCAAGGAACTGTACAATGCGGCGTCGGCGCTGGCGCGTCGGATTGGCGAGGCGTGGGCAGACGACGGAATGCCGTCGTTGATGGGCGCCATCCTGGAACACGGCGACATCGACGAATCCCGCGTAATTGAAATGATCGATGCGATTGCCGGGAGCCCGGAGGATCGGACGCGGCTTTGGCACCGGTTCGCGCAGTTCCACGACGAATGCACGGTCGTCATACCCGATGCGGTCCAGGCGTGGCGGGCGGGGGATTGGGATACGTTCGGGGACCGGGTGGCCTACTCCCAGCAGATGGCGGAGGAGTGGCTTGGAAATCAGGTGCCCGAGACGTCCTGGCTCGTCCGGTCGGCGCGGGAGCACGGCGCGGTCGCGGCATCGGCCTTCGGTGCCGGGTATGGTGGCGCGGTCTGGGCGATGGTCCCCGTGGACCGGTCCGCCGCCATGATGGAACAGTGGTCGGCGGCCTATGGGCGGGCGTTTCCGGACCGGACGGGAAAGGCGTTGTTCTTCCGGGATCGGCCTTCCGAGGGTGTGCGTGTGGAAGGCGGTGCAACTTGGCCGGAATGAGTTCGTCTTGATGATGAGCGTGCCCCCATCACGCTTTCCTGTCAACAAACGCCGAGCGCCGGACGCTCGGGAATCCCGCCATGAATCGTATTTCGCTATTCTCCGCATTTTTTGCGGCGATTATCCTCTTGGGCGCGCCCGCATCGATGGTCGCAGCCCAATCCGCATCTTCTGAATCTTCCCTGGATGAAGCTCGCTCCCGCCACGAGGTGATGGACGTCATCGAGACCCTCTTCGAAGGCATGCGCACCGGCAACGCCGACATGGTCGCGTCGACGTTCGCCGAGGGGGCGACGCTCGCATCCAGTGGCACGCGGAACGGCGTACCGTTCGTCCAGAAGAGTGCCGCATCGGAATTCGTGGCCGCCGTCGGCCG
Organism: Rhodothermales bacterium; assembly: GCA_040221055.1. Lineage (NCBI taxonomy): Bacteria > Pseudomonadati > Rhodothermota > Rhodothermia > Rhodothermales > Rhodothermales bacterium. The sequence goes on from JAVJVN010000011.1 coordinate 40,941, forward strand.
CCCTTCCCCGCAGCCATGGGATGAGCGCATCTGGAACGTCGAAATCGACGTCCGGGACAACCTGGCCAGCGCCCGCATGGATTATGCGTTCTTCTTCGGCGAGGAGTTCATGCATTGCGGCCAGAATCACATCCAGTATGCGCGTCACGCCGACGGATCCTGGAAGACGATTGCCCTGGCCGATACGCGAACGCCGGCTGCCGAGTGTGAACTCGATCCCGACCAGGTGGAGGAAACCGCCGTGCGGGCTGCCCTGCGCCACTACCTGAAGGGGCATGCGACGGGGGACGGAGCGCATCATGCGCAAGCCATGGCGGAAGAGGTGGGCAGCATGTACTTCGTGAATGACGGCGCCCTGCAGCAACGCACGTTCGAGGCCTACATTGCCGGATCCCCCGGGGCCCCGGCGCCGAACGAGGCCGAGCGTTTCCGCTACATCGACTGGGTGGAAGTCAGCGGCACGGCCGCCGTTGGCCGCGTTGTCCTGGATTACCCGGGCACGTTCTTCGTGGACTACATGTCGCTGCTCATGATCGACGGCGAGTGGCAGATCGTGAACAAGATCTTCGACCGGTCTTCGAGGTAGTGGGGGAACACCGCGCGGGTCCGTCGCGTGTTTGGCTGCCTTTCTGACCACGCTTACCCGGATTGCCCCATGTCTGATCTCATTCCCGTAACCATTGCCCGCGGCGACGGCATTGGCCCTGAAATCATGGATGCCACGCTGCGCATCCTGGACGCGGCCGGAGCCCCGCTCCGCTACGATGAAATCAAGATCGGGAAAGCCCTGTACGAGACGGGAAACACGTCGGGCATTGCGCCCGAATCGTGGGATACCATCCGCCGCAACAAGGTCTTCCTGAAGGCGCCCATCACGACGCCCCAGGGCGGTGGGTACAAGAGCCTGAATGTGACCATCCGCAAGTCGCTGAGCCTCTATGCCAACGTGCGGCCGTCGAAGTCCTACGCGCCGTTCGTGACCAGCCAGCATCCGAGCATGGACCTGGTCATCATCCGCGAGAACGAGGAAGACCTGTATGCCGGAATCGAGCACCAGCAGACGAACGAGGTCGCGCAGGTCCTGAAACTCATTACGCGTCCGGGAACGGAGCGGATTTGCCGGTATGCCTTCGAATATGCACGGGCCTACGGTCGCCAGACCGTGACCTGCATGACGAAGGACAACATCATGAAGCACACCGACGGGCTGTTCCACAAGGTGTTCGATGAGGTGGCGAAGGACTATCCGGACATCGAGTCCGAGCACTACATCATTGATATCGGCGCGGCCCGCGTGGCCGCGCAGCCGGAACGCTTCGACGTCATCTGCACGCTGAACCTGTACGGGGACATCCTGTCCGACATCGCATCGCAGATTGCCGGCTCGGTGGGTCTGGCCGGGTCCGCCAACATCGGCGACGAGATTGCCATGTTCGAGGCCATCCACGGATCGGCGCCGGACATTGCCGGCCACAACGTGGCCAACCCGTCGGGTCTGCTCGTGGCCGCCAACCAGATGCTGGTGCACCTGGGTCTGGGCGACGTCGCCACCCGCGTGGAGAATGCATGGCTGTGCGCCCTGGAGTCGGGCTACCACACCGCCGACATCTTCCGCCAGGGGCTTTCCGAGCGGGAAGTCGGGACGGACGGGTTCACGGAGGTGGTCATCCAGAACCTGGGCAACCAGCCGAGGAAACTGCGCAGTGTGGAATACAAGAAAGGGGGCATTTCGGTGCCCAAGCCGTCCGTACGTCGCGCCAAGAAGGAATTGCAGGGCATTGACGTGTTCCTGGACTGGGATCCGGACAAACGGGACCCCGACGTGCTCGGGAAGGGGCTCGAGGATGCCTGCACAGGTACCCCGTACAAGCTGAAGATGATCACGAACCGCGGCGTGAAGGTCTATCCGGATGGATTGCCCGAAACGTTCTGCTCGGATCACTGGCGTTGCCGGTTCCTGGCCCGCGACGGCCAGCCCAAGCAGTTTGACAGCATCCTGGAACTGCTGACCGCCGTGAGCGGTGCCGGATTCGATGTCATCAAGACAGAGCATCTGTACACGTTCGACGGCGAACGCGGCTACTCGCTCGGACAGGGCGAATAGGCCCGGGCGCACGCATGGCGAACCTGAACCGTACCACACGAAAGGTCCACTACTGGATAGGTGCGGCCATCCTGTTGCCGGTACTGGTGGTGACCGTGAGCGGTCTGTTGCTCCAGGTCAAGAAGCAGTCCAGCTGGATCCAGCCGGATGAACATCGGGGCACAGGCACCGTGCCGGAAGTGACCCTGTCCGAGGTGCTCACACTGCTCCAGGGGATGCCCGAGCTCGGCGTCACGTCGTGGGACGATGTGGACCGCCTGGACGTGCGTCCCGGCAAGGGCATGACCAAGATCCGGCTCAACTCCGGATACGAAGTGCAGGTCGACATGGGCACGGGAGAGGTGCTGCAGGTGGCCTACCGCCGGACCGATCTGATTGAGGCCCTGCACGATGGATCGTGGTTCGGCGGCGACTGGACCAAGTTGGGCCTGTTCCTGCCGAGCGGTGTCGGTTTGTTGGTGCTGGCACTCTCCGGACTGTGGCTGTTCATCCTGCCGTTCCGGTCCCGGCGACGCAAGCGGGCATGTGGGCGCTAGTCGTACTGTGCTTGCCTGATGTCGTGACTCTCGGCACATGACATATATCGCCTGGCACAGTATTGTCTACATGTGATCAGGAAGAATGCCCACGGAACACGTGGTACTATATGGACATCCGTACGTTCTGGCGACATCTAGTAGCTGTTATCGGTCTAGTGACGAGTCTCGTACCCGTGATTGCTGAAGGGCAGTCAACAGATGATGCCTCCGTCGTAGATTGTCCGATCAGGCCCGACAGGCGTGCATTGTCGACTCGTCTGATGACAGCCAGCTTGCAAAACGACGGGCGGCTCTTTGGAGACAGGGCTGAACCTATGCTGTCAATTCCGCCCGAGGCAACAGACGGATCGTTGTCGTCGCTTGCCGTGTGGGTATCAGGAACGATATCGGGCCAACAGCGAGTGTCGGGGAATATCTACTTCGACTCGTCGTTCGCCCCGGGTTCACATGAACCCATGTCAGCTGTGGATGCTTGTCGAAGCGGCAAGATCTACAGGATGTCGAGAGACATAATCGAGCGCTTTCGTCGAAACGGAGAAGTCTCACCAGAACTCCGGGATTGGCCGTGGGACCTCGGTGCTCCGGTGGTTGATGGCGATGGGGACAATTCCAACTATGACATTGAAAACGGGGATTTGCCGGCACTCCACGGTGATTCAATGTTGTGGTGGGTAATGAATGACGTCAGTTCGAGAAATCAATATTCATTGGATCTGGAAGTCCGCGTAATTGCGTACGTCCTTGCGGGTCGCGGCATGCAAGAGACGACGTTATTTCTAAAGTATTCAGTTATCAACAAGAGTGATCATGACCTGGGTAATGGCCGATTCGCGCTATTCGTGTCGCCGAATATCGAGGATGATGCCGGCGGTACGGACACGACGCGCGCAATGGTATACGCGTATGGGGCCAACGATTATTCTTCAACTGATCCGGAGCTGATTTCTCCAGCTATTGGTGTCATACTACTTGCCGATGGTACCTCTACGCCAGAAGTGTATTCGAGCATAATAGAATTGGACACGCAATCCGTCCCGCGCATCGAATCAGAATACATCTTGGCTCTTGACAGCAGACGACCAGGCGGAAGTCAATTTCTGGAGGGCGGTTTCGGGCGCGGAACCACGCAGCAGTGTCCCGTCACGCAGAATCCTGTGCGGATAATGTACCCCGGCGACCCAGTGACTGGTTCATATTGGAGTATGGAGAACCTGACTGGCAATCCGGATCAGTGTTCTTTGAATACGATCAACGGAAGAACTGAATCCGACGTCGTCGCGATGCTTACATCGACTGCACGTGTAGACATTCCCGCTGGCGGAGAGGCGGAATACGCCTATGCGATAAGCTGGGCTCGCGGGTCCAGTCGACACGACTCAATTCTAAAGCTTAGGGACAATGCCGATGTCATTCGAATGAACTCGTCTTCGTTGTTGAACTCGGTGATCGAGACAACTCCACCAGAGGACGTGGTTCCAAGCGGCCTTTTCTTCACCGCATATCCAAATCCAACCGAGGACAGGCTCAGGGTGACGTATTCGATTCCCTCACCAGCAATCGTTGAGATGTCAATTCATAATGCTCTTGGGCACACGGTGCTTCATCGTGAATCGCGTGAGCAACTTGCAGGCGAATATTCGGACGTTATCGATGTTTCTTCATGGCCGGCAGGTGTTTACGTGATTCGTCATCGTATCAACTCGCGATCCTTCTCGAAGACGGTAGTTGTTCTGTGAGGTGGTCAGCGGTTCACCTGGGTTAGTCGGACAGGTTGAGAGCGTGCTTCACAGGCATGACATCAGGATCTCCATGGACGGCAAAGGCCGTTGGATGGACAACGTTTATGTGGAGCGACTCTGGCGGAGCCTGAACAGTTAAATAGAGATGCTGGTGACGTGCCACTAGTCGAACGTCAAGTGCGGCCAGAGTCGCCAGAGCGCAATTCCGGCCGCCACGGCAAACGCCCCCGTGCCCAGGGCCGCCCCGGTCTGGCCGTGCAGCAGATAGCCGGTGGAGAACAACACCCCGTAGATGGCGAATACGCCTAGGAACGCTGCCAGGAGGGAGGCCGGAATGGAGTTTTCAGGCGGGCGGTTCGCGGCTCCCGGTTCAGCACCCAGTCCGGCACCAACGCCCGTCCGCGGAAGGGCCTCGTAGTCCCGCCATCCAGGGCCACCGGGGCGAACGGTCTGCACGAACTGCTCCAGCTTTGCGCGGTCGGTCTTCGGCCCGATGAACGCCACCAAGAGCCACGACGCGGTTGTAATCCCAACGCCCACAAGGAGTTGCTGCCAGGCCAACAGGCCGAAACCGTCCTGCATCTGCAGCACGACCGCCACGACGAAGCTGACGATGATGGCCGTCAGTTCGGATGCGGCGTTTATCCGCCACCAGTACCAGCGCAGGATGAAAATGAGGCCGGTACCGGCGCCGATCTGGACCAGGATGGTGAACACCTGCAGCGCGTTTTCCAGGTACAACGCCAGCGTACAGGCCACCACCATCAGGATGACCGTCCACAGACGACCCATCCAGACCAGCCGAGATTGCGAGGCGTCGGGGCGGATGAACCGGCTGTACAGGTCGTTCACGATGATGGATGAGCCCCAGTTGACCTGCGACGACATGGTGGACATGTAGGCGGCGGCGAGCGACGTGACCACGAGCCCCAAGAGGCCGGCCGGCAGGAAGGTCAGCATGGCCGGATACGCCAGGTCATTGCGCACCACCTGCTCGGGGATGTTCGGGAAGCGCTCGGCGATCGAGGCCAGGTCGGGAAACACAATCAAGGAGGCCAGCGCGATCAGGATCCACGGCCACGGACGCACGGCGTAGTGCATGGCGTTGAACAGGAGGGTGGCGCCCACGGCGTGCTTCTCGTTGCGGGCCGAAAGCATGCGCTGCACGACGTATCCGCCACCGCCGGGTTCGGATCCGGGATAATAGGCGGCCCACCACTGGACCGCGATCGGAATCAGGAAGAGCGGCACCAGATCCTCCATCGACATCCGCTCGAAGGACGGCAGGAAGTCCAGGCGCGGAATCACATTCTCGTGCGCCAGAAGGGCGTCCAGGCCGCCCACTTCCGGCAGGTTCAGCACGTAGACGGCCGCCCAGACCGAGCCCACCATGGCCATGGCGAACTGGATGAGATCCGTGAAGACCACACCTCGCAGGCCGCCCAGCGCCGAATAGAACATGGTCACGCCGGCCGCCACCACGACGGTTTCCAATGGTGACCAGTCCAACATGACGCCCCCGATCTTGATGGCCGCAAGCGTCACCGACGCCATGATCAGGATGTTGAACAGGATGCCCAGGTAGACGGCCCGGAATCCGCGCAGGAACGCCGCAATCGGGCCGGAATAGCGGATTTCGTAGAATTCGACGTCGGTGAGCGCGCCGGAGCGCCGCCACAGTTTGGCGTACAGGAAGACCGTCAGCATGCCGGTCAACAGGAAGGCCCACCACGTCCAGTTGCCGACCGTGCCGTTCGAGCGGACGATGTCGGTGACCAGGTTCGGCGTATCCGTCGAGAAGGTGGTGGCCACCATGGAAATGCCCAGGAGCCACCACGGCATGGTCTGTCCGCCGAGGAAAAAGGCGCTGAAGTCCTTGCCCGAGCGACGCGAGACCACAATACCGATACCCAGGCTGACCGCGAAGAACGCGGCCATGATGATCCAGTCGATGGTGGCGAGTTGCATGGCGACGAATGTACAACGGTAGACCGTACTTTGTCGACCGAACTCATCCCAACACGAGAACATGGACAGACGCAAATTCATCGCTGCAGGCGCAGCCGTCGGGCTCGGCTCGGCGCTCGCTGGTGGCACCGGCCTGGCCCGTGCCGCAAGCCCCGGTTCCACGCCCGGCCCACACGGCATACCCGGCCCGGTCGGCCAGCCCAAGGACAAAGCCCGGATTGCCTTCATCGGGACGGGCCTCCGCGGTCGCGAACACCTGAGGCTCACCTGCCTGCGGGACGACACCATCATCCCTGCCATCTGCGATATCGATCCGCAATCGGTGGCAGAAGCCCTGAAGGTCATCCGCGACCACGGACGGCCGGAGCCGGAGGTCTATTCGGACGGCGAATTCGCCTACGAGGCCCTGCTGGCCCGCGACGACATTGACGGGGTGTTCATTTCCACGCCGTGGCTGTGGCACACCCGCATGGCCGTCGACACCATGAAGGCCGGCAAGTACGCGGGCGTTGAAGTCTCGGCGGCGAATACACTGGAAGAGTGCTGGGACCTGGTCAACACGCACGAGGAGACCGGCATGCCGTGCATGATCCTGGAGAACGTGTGCTACCGCCGCGACGTGATGGCCATCCTGCAGATGGTGCGCGAGGGTCTGTTCGGCGAGCTCATCCACCTGGAATGCGGCTACCAGCACGATCTGCGCGAAGTCAAGTTCAACAACGGCCGCCAGCCCTACGGCGGCGGTGTGGAGTTCGGCGAGAAGGGCTTTTCGGAGGCCCGGTGGCGCACGGCGCATTCCGTGCATCGCAACGGCGACCTGTACCCCACGCATGGCATTGGCCCGGTCGGCGTTTACCTGGACATCAATCGCGGGAATCGCTTCGTATCGTTGACCTCGACGGCCACCAAGGCCCGGGGCCTGCACAACCACATCGTGAAGCACGGGGGGGAGGATCACCCGAATGCGCGCATCGAATTCAAACTGGGGGACGTCATTACGACCGTCATCCGCACGCAGAACGGGGAATCCATCATCGTGAGCCACGACACGAATTTGCCGCGGCCCTATTCCCTCGGATTCCGCGTGCAGGGCACGAAAGGGATCTGGATGGACCTGAACAAGTCGCTCTACATTGAAGACGTCAGCCCGCGGGCGCACGCGTGGGAGCTGGCCGAGCCGTATCTGGAGAAATACGACCATCCATTATGGCGTCGGTACGAGGACCGGGCGACAGGCGCCGGGCACGGCGGCATGGATTTCTTCGTGGACCACGCGTTCATCGAGGCCGTGAAGCGCGGCGAGCCGACACCCATGGACGCCTACGATGCGGCCGCCTGGAGCGCCATTACGCCGCTCTCGGAAATGTCGATTGCGGCCGGCAACGCGCCACAACTGTTCCCGGATTTCACCCGCGGACGGTGGATGACCCGCAAGCCAGTGTTTGCCCTTGGAGATGACTATTGATCCTGGATCGGTGCTGCTGGTAGGCCCGGATGCACCGCCGCGTCTGTTTTCGGGCCCGGTGGACGTGATTGAAGCGTGGTCGTCGGATGATGTGGATGATGCGCTCTCGGCGGTCAGTGCTGCGCTCGCGGCCGGCCGGCACGTGGCCGGTTTCCGCGCGTACGATGCGGGAGACGGGACGCTGCCGCTCCTCTGGTTCGGCGTGTATGACGAGGCGCGTCCGGTAGCCGATGCGTTGCGAGGGACCGCGCCTGGCTCGGCGGTGGGCGCGCTTGTCCCACGCGAAGACCGCTCGGCCTTCATGCGAGGCGTGGAACGTGTCCGGGAGCTCATCCGCGAGGGCGATGTGTACCAGATCAACCTCACGACGCAGTTCGAGGGGGCGGTCGATGGAGATCCATTGGACGTATTCCGGGCCGTGTGGCAGAACCAGCCGGTAGGGTATGGGGCGGTCATCCGTCTGCCCGCCAGCCCGGCGCCGGATAGATGGGTCCTGTCATGGTCGCCGGAGCTTTTTTTCGAACGGGACGGTTCAGTCATCAGGACCCGCCCGATGAAAGGCACCCACCGCCGGGGGTTGTGGCCCGCGCAGGATGCCGCATTCCGCGAGCGGCTGCAGGCCGACGAGAAGAGCCGCGCCGAGAACCTGATGATCGTGGACCTCCTGCGCAACGACCTGTCGCGCGTCTGCGAACCCGGCTCGGTGGTTGTGCCGCGCCTGTTCGACGTGGAAACCTACCGCTCGGTCCTGCAGATGACCTCGACCGTCGAGGGCCGCCTGCGCCCGGGCGTGTCGTTCGGGGACATCATGGATGCGCTGTTTCCCTGCGGATCGATTACGGGCGCACCCAAGATCCGTGCGATGCAGCGCATTGGTGAACTGGAACCGGGGCCGCGCGGGGTCTATTGCGGCACCATCGGATACGCCGCGCCCGGCGGCGAGGCCCGCTTCAGCGTGGCCATCCGCACGGCGGTCGTCTCGGACGGCCGCCTCTTGATCGGCGCCGGCGCCGGCATAGTCTGGGACTCCGACCCCGCCGCCGAATACGACGAAACCGTGCTCAAGACGCGTTTCCTCCACCGTCGGATGCCGGACTTCCGCCTCCTGGAGACCATGCGGGCCCTTCCTGAGCCCCGCGGCGCGGGCGAGCCTTCTTCATCTTCATCAACTTCTTCTTCCGATCCCCCTTCCTCTTCCACTGAACTCCCGCTTCGAATTCCCCTTTTAGAGGCCCATTTGGATCGGCTCATGGCCTCGGCGAACTACTTCGGGTGGCGTCTGAACCGCGAGGCCGTTCAGTCGGTCATCCTGACATCCGTTCAGGCATTTTTCCGTGATCATCCCGACGTCAGCCCGGGTACACCCGCAGACGCCGAGGAGTTGACACGCCCGTGTCGCGTTCGGGTGACGGTCGGGGGGGCGGGCGACGTTCAAGTGTCATGCACCATACCGCCCGCCCCCCCAGTCAGGCTCCAGATCGGCTTCAGCACGGTCCGGGTGGACCGGAGTGACGTTTTCCTGTATCACAAAACGACGAATCGGCCGGATTATGATCGGGCGCGGGCGGAGGCAGAAGCGCGGGGCCTCTACGACGTCCTGCTTCTGAACGACGCCGGGCGCGTGACCGAAGGGAGCATCACCAATGTGTTCGTGCGGCATGGCACCACGTGGTCCTCACCGCCGGTGGAGGAGGGGCTGCTGGGCGGCGTCATGCGCGCGGCCTTCATGGCCGAGCGGAACCGCCTGGATGGCCAGCCGGTGGCGGAACGGCCCCTCACCCCCGAAGACGTTCGCAGTGCCGACGAAATCGTGCTGACGAACGCGTTCCTGGGCTCAGCGCCCGCGGAACTCGTCCATGCTTGAGGTAATGCCGAGCCAGCGGACGAGCGCGTCGAACACGGGGACAGGCAGCAGTCGGACCAGGTAGACCGCGTACACGAACCGGGGCATGATGAGTCGCCGGCGACCCTTCCGGATGGCCCGATGAATCCGGCCAACGGCATACTCCGGTTTCAGGATGGGCAGCAACCAGGGTACACGGGTCTTGACCCCATCGAACATGCCCGTGTTGATGTAGAACGGGCACACAACGGTGGTTTTCACGGGATGCCCCGCGCGTTGCAGGTCGTATCGGAGTGCCTCGTCGAATCCCACGGCGGCAAACTTGCTGGAAGCATACGGGGCCATCCGCGCCGTGGCCACCAGTCCGCCGGCCGATGCGATGGTCACCACATGGCCGCGTCCGGCGCGTATCATCCCCGGAAGGAAAATCCGGGTCAGCAGGAAGGGCGCGAACACATTCACTCCGAACACCCGCTCCACCTCGCCGTCCTCGATCTCCGTGAACGGCTTTCCGGTGACGATTCCCGCGTTGTGGATGAGCATGTCCACGGGCCCTTCGGCAGCGATGGCCTCGGCGGTGGTCCTCAGCGCGGCTGTGTCCAGCAGGTCGCAGGTTACGGGCGTGAACCGGTCGCCCAGTTCCGCCGCCACCGCCTGGAGCGCTTCATGGTCCCGGTCCATGCCGACCACCCGATCCCCGTCCGCTACGAACCGGGCGGCCAGCCCGCGGCCGAGCCCGCTGGCGGCGCCGGTAATGACAATCGTTTTCATGTTGTTCTGTGTTCCGATTCAGCGTGGGGTTCAATAACAGGTTCAGCACATCGAAGAATACGGTTCAGCCTGCTTCCGGCAAGCGGCCCGGATTGTCACGACCCCGAATGGGCGGGCGCGGATTGGGGGATGCTCGGCACAGACGCCGACCGGTGGCTATCTTGCAGGGAACGAAAACCGCACAAGCGCCATGTCCGACGAAATCCTTCCCACACCCGCCGAATTCAGCCGGAACGCCCACATTCCAAGCCGCGAGGCGTACGATGACCTCTATCGGCAATCCACGCAGGACCCCGACGGGTTCTGGCGGAAGGCGGCCGGCCGGATAGACTGGTTCGAGCCGTTCCACACCGTGAGCGACACGAGCTATGCTCCCGGGAACGTGCGGATTGGCTGGTACCTGGGGGGCAAATCGAACGCGTGTTACAATGCGCTCGACCGGCATCTTCCGGAGCACGCGGACCGGACGGCGCTCATCTTCGAGCCCGACAATCCGGAGGACGAGGTCCGGCACATCACCTACGGCCAGCTGCACGATCAGGTCTGCCGCATGGCGAACGTGCTGAAGAAGCACGGCGTGAAGAAGGGCGACCCGGTGACCATTTACATGCCCATGATTCCGGAGGCTGCGGTCGCCATGTTGGCCTGCGCACGCATCGGAGCGCCGCATTCCGTGGTTTTCGGGGGCTTTTCGCCGGATTCCCTGGCGAGTCGGATTCAGGACTGCGCATCGACCACGCTGATTACGGCCGATGAAGGGCGTCGCGGCGGCCGTGCGGTCCGCCTGAAGGACAATGCCGATGCCGCGCTGGCCCAGTGTCCGGAAGTCACGACGACGCTCGTCGTGCGGCACACCGGAGCGGAAGTTGCCATGCAGGCCGGTCGGGATGCGTGGCTCCACGAAGAAATGGCCGCGGTCAGCGCCGACTGTCCGTGCGAGCCCATGGACAGCGAGGATCCGCTCTTCATCCTGTATACGTCGGGTTCGACCGGCAAGCCGAAGGGGCTCGTCCACACGACCGGCGGGTACCAGGTGTTCGCCTCCATGACGCACGAACTGGTGTTCGATTACCACGCGGGCGATGTGTACTGGTGCACGGCGGACGTCGGCTGGATCACCGGCCACTCCTACATTGTCTACGGGCCGCTCATGAACGGGGCGACTCAGGTATTTTTCGAAGGCGTTCCGACCTGGCCCACGGCATCCCGGTTCTGGGAAGTCGTTGATCGCCATAAGGTTACACAGTTCTACACGGCGCCCACGGCCATTCGGGCGCTCATGCGTCAGGGGGATGACTGGGTGACGAAGACCGACCGGTCCTCGCTGCGCCTGCTGGGCACGGTGGGCGAGCCCATCAACCCGGAAGCATGGAAGTGGTACCACCGCGTGGTCGGGGACGGGCGCTGCCCCATCGTCGATACGTGGTGGCAGACCGAGACGGGAGGCATCATGATCACTCCGATCCCGGGCGCCATCGCACAGAAGCCGGGTTCAGCCACGGTACCGTTTTTCGGGATCGAACCGGAAATCCTGGGCTCGGACGGAGAACTCCGGAAACCGGACCCGAAGACGGGCGATACCGAAGGGGTCCTGACCATCCGCCGCTCCTGGCCCGGTCAGGCGCGGACCATCCATGGCGACCACGAGCGGTTCATGCAGACGTATTTCTCGAGCTACCCGAACCGCTACTTTACGGGAGACGGATGCCGGCGCGACAAGGACGGGTACTACTGGATTACGGGCCGCGTGGACGACGTCATCAACGTGTCGGGGCACCGGATGGGCACGGCCGAGGTGGAAAGCGCGCTGGTCGCGTACCACGCCGTGGCCGAGGCCGCCGTGGTGGGCTTCCCGCACGACGTGAAGGGGCAGGGCATCTATTGCTTCGTGACGCTGAACGAAGGGGTGGAGGGGGACGATGCCATGCGCAAGACCCTCACTGAGCACGTACGCACCGTCATCGGGCCCATTGCCAAGCCGGATGTCATCCAGTTCGCACCGGCGCTGCCCAAGACCCGGAGTGGCAAGATCATGCGCCGGATTCTTCGCAAGATTGCCGCAGGGGAGTCCGACAGCCTGGGTGATACCTCAACCCTCGCCGATCCCGGTGTGGTCGAGGATCTGGTGGCCAATCAGCAGTCGTGACTTCGGGCACATTCGGATTCCGCGTCAACCGCGTATGTTAACGGTATGATGCGACACGTCCGACCTGCCATACGTATTGGAATATTGATGCTATGGGTGTGGGGTGTCAGCGTTGCCGGAGCGCAGTCCTGTGACCCCGCCACCGCTGAGTCCCTCCTCAACGCCAACGACGTCCGGGCCAAGATGCTCAACAACGGCGGTTTGTTCTGGAACCGACAGGGGAACGTGTACGAAGTCCCGGCAGGAGGAGGCAACCACGCAACATTCGCGGCCGGTTTGTGGCTGGGCGGATACGTGGACGGCGATCTGCGTACGGCAGCGTCGGCGTACGGGCCGTACGAATTCTGGCCTGGGCCGTATGAAGCGGTCGCAGCCGGCGGTGACTGCGCCTCGTTTGATACGATTTTTGAGGTATCGCGGCGGGATCTGCTGGCGCTGGATTCCGGTGGCGAGCCCTCCGCGCACGTCAACCATTGGCCTTGGCAGCTGGGTGCACCGGTAGAGGACGGTGACGGCAATCCGGACAATTATGACCTGAATGCCGGCGATCGGCCCCGGTTGTACGGCGACGAAATGCACTGGTGGGTCATGAACGATATCGGGAATGTGCATGAGCAAGGTGGATCCGCGCCCCTCGGCGTTGAAGTCCAGGTTCTGGCCTTTGCAACGGCCGCCGAGGGCTATGATAGAACGACGTTCTACCGCTATACGGTCATCAACAAGTCGCCGGATACCATCCGCGACCTGCAGTTCGGCATTTTTGCCGATACCGATCTGGGTAGAGCCTTCGACGACTACGTGGGAAGTGACTCCAGCCTGGCCATGGGTTTCTCGTACAATGCGGACAACAATGATGACGACGTGTACGGCCTCGCGCCGCCGGCCATCGGATATCAGTTGACGCGGACCACGGGTTTTGACGCGATGCTTCCAAACATGACCTCGTTCACCTACTACAACGGGGGTGGAGGACGAACGGGTGATCCCCACGGGTCATCAGAGGAGTTCTACAATTACATGACGTCTCGCTGGCTTGACGGTAGTCCCTTTACGCTCGGCGGTCGAGGAGCGGACACGTCTGGCACCCCGGTGCCGTATGCATTTCCCGGGGACCCGGAACGACGGGAATTCTGGTCGGAAATCAACTCCGATGGCAACGGAACGGCCATCGCTCCCGCGGACCGTCGGAATGTTCAATCGGTCGGCCCGGTGACGTTGGCGCCAGGTGACTCGGTAGAAGTATTCGTGTCCATCATTACCGCGTTCGGTGCGGACCATCTGAACAGCGTTACGAAGCTCAAGGAGAAGGCTGCCGAGTTGCTGAACCGATCACCGGAGAGTATTCCGCGCAGTGTCGGCGCGGCCGAGCCGATTACCATGGCGCCCGAAATCCTGAACGTAGGGCCCTATGCGGAACGGCAGCCCGTGGCGTTTGACCTGCTGTGGTCATGGGAAGGGCCGGAGATGCCGTTTCAGCTGGAAGTCATGCCGGTCGGACGTCCGGAGCGTGCGGAGATCAGGGATACGAGACTTCCTCGCGCAAGTCTGGAACTGGACCGCAACACCATGTATGCGGTGCGCGTGCGCGCAACGGACCGCTTTTCGTATGGCCCGTGGTCGGAGCGGATTGTGTTCACAACCGGCGGACGCCCGGTCTCCATGAATCCCATCACCTCCATTTCCATTACCGCCAATGCATCGGGCCGGCTGGATCCTCCCGTCATGGGCGCCTGGTCGGCCGATGATACCGGATTTCCCACGGTGGATGGGCAGGATCGACCACCCGCCCACGCACAAACGTCCGGCGCGACATGGGTCCTGCACACGGGACGCGATTCAGAGTTCAGTCATTCCGGTGACTATGCTACGTTCCTCCGGCGGTCCATTCGCACAACGCCGTCCACGCTGCTCAGGTCGGATCTGGAAATCCGCTTCACCGACGCGTGCCGCTCCGCCTGGGAAGAGGCCGAAACACCCGTCGAGTCGAGCCCTACGGCGACCGGGTGCTACGGATACGATCGGTTCAGCCAGTTCGACGGCTACTCGCTCCAAGCGGTGCCATTTGAACTCTGGTGGACCGGTCGTGACACGACCGGCGATACGTCAGACGATGTCCGTCTGATTCCCGCGGTACTCGACGTGGATCAGGATGGCTGGGGCATGCGGGACGCGGATCATCCCGTCTCCGATGAACAGGACGACCCCCAGACCGACTGGATCTACGCTTTCAGCCCGCTCGATACCGCTCCGGGCTCGACTGGCCATGACGTGTGGCTCCAGACACTCATCAGTTCGTGCTACCACCCGGGCCCTGACTGCCAGCCGAACGTCCATGGCGAGGAAGTGCTCGGGCGCCTGGTGTTCGTCAGCGTGGACGCAGATGGCACCTCTCCCATGCCGGAGGTCGGCACCGTTTTCCGCGTTAATGTTCCATCCGTACCCGGTCCGACGCCCGGAGCGCCGTCGCGCGGACAGATCGTTCAGGGCAATCAGCCGACGTTTTACTGGGAGGAGCAGGTCTTCGAGGCCGATGTCCTTCAGATCGCGCTGGATGAGGAGTTTGAACAGGTTCTCTTCGAAGTCGAGGGCGCTCGCTCCGGTGAGGTCGTGGCTCCTGTTCTTGGGGCGGGGACGTATTACTGGCGCATCTCGAATGAAGTCGGGACGTTTTCCGAAGCGGTACCGTTCTTCATTGCCAGCAACGTGGGGGCCGAGAGCGATGCGGCGCTACCGACGGAGATCGCGCTGACCTCAGTCTATCCCAATCCGTTCCGGGACCAGGCACGGGTCCAATACACGTTGAACGGCACGGAAAGAGCACAGATCGATCTGTTCGATGCGCTCGGCCGCCACATGGGCACGCTCCAGGATGCCGTTCAGTCCGCGGGACAGCACACGGTGCTGTTGGATGCCGCATCCTTGCCCGCCGGCTTGTATCTGGTTCGACTCAGGGCGGGCGGCGTGACCTCGACGCGAAGTGTGATCCTGACGCGGTGAGTGTGGATATCCGCCACGCATCGAACCCGGCGCGGACGTCCTCGGGCGTAAACCCCGTGGTCTCGAGCAGGCTCTGCGCCCGCCGGCCAGCGGATTTGGAGATTTTTGCGTCTTCCCGTGCGGTGAGGAGGGGGTGATGGAGGAAGACCACGCGTGCGAAGGCCGAATAATCCGGCCCAAGGTCTGACGTCGGGCTCGGCGTTGACTCCAGCGCGCGGGCCAGGGCCTGTTGGATGCGGGTGGATGCGCGCAGGTCTTCGCCCCGAACCACGTGGGTGATGCCCATGTCCACGTCATCCACGACCGATGCGATGTGATAAGCCGGACGGCCGTCCCGCTTCCGGACCACGGGATCGCGCACGTCCGGCGCACCGTCCAGGCGGAATCGCCACGCCACGTCGGGCGCGTCTAGCGGAATGCCCACGTCGCGGCAGGTGCCGGGGTATCCTCCGTCCTCTGATGCCTCCGAGACGTCCGAACGGGAGCACCGGCACGCGAAAACGTGGGGGCGGAGGCGGTCCAGTGCTGCGGTGTATCGGTCGAGTCTCAGATTCTGTGAGTACGTGGATTCCAGCTCGGCGACCGAGCGGGGTCCGGCGGTCCAGTCCACGCCGAGCCATCGCATCACCCGGAAAATGTCCTCGGCATACTTCCGGCGGTACCGGCTGCGGTCCAGGTCGTCCACGCGCAGGATGAGATCGGCGCCGAGTTGCTTGGCCAGCCGCTCCACGAGGAGCAGGTTGTACAGGTTGCCGAGGTGCAGGTATCCGCTGGGGGTCGGCGCGAACCGCGTTACGAGCTTCACTTTTTGGACTTCTTCATCCCCGGCAATCATGGAACGTGCTACATTTGGTTCAATTGACGTTCATCTATCCAACGTTTCCCATGTTCACGCTTGAAAAGTACGGCATTACGGTCAAGAACCTCATCCGCAACGCAGCGCCCCCCTGTCTCTACGAAGAGGCCATCCAATACGATGAGGGCGCCGCCATTTCGAGCGTGGGTGCGCTCATGGTCCGTTCCGGGAAGAAAACGGGGCGCAGCCCGTCGGACAAGCGGGTTGTGGATTCGGCCGATGTGACGAGCGATGTGTGGTGGGGCCCGGTGAACATCAAGCTGGACGAGCATACGTTCGACATCAACCGGGAGCGGGCCATTGATTACCTGAACACGTTGCCGCGCCTGTACATCGTGGACGGGTTTGCCGGCTGGGATCCGCGCCATCGGATCAAAGTCCGGATTGTGTGCACGCGGCCGTACCACGCGCTGTTCATGCACAACATGCTCATCCGCCCGACCCCCGAGGAACTGGCGGATTTCGGCGATCCGGAATACATCGTCTACAACGCGGGCAAATTCCCGGCCAACAAGAACACGTCCCACATGACGTCGAAGACGAGTGTGGACCTGAATTTCCGCACGGGTGAGTTCGTCATCCTGGGCACGGAGTACGCCGGCGAAATGAAGAAGGGCATTTTCAGTGTGATGAACTACATCATGCCGAAGAAGGGCGTGCTCTCCATGCACTGCAGCGCGAACGAAGGGAAGGACGGAAGCGTTTCGCTGTTCTTCGGGCTGTCCGGAACGGGCAAGACGACGCTGTCGGCCGATCCGCACCGCGCCCTGATCGGGGACGATGAGCATTGCTGGTCGGACGAAGGCGTCTTCAACATCGAGGGCGGATGCTATGCAAAGGCCATCGACCTCTCGGCCGAAAAGGAGCCGGAAATCTTCGGCGCCATCCGGTTCGGCACGGTGCTCGAGAACGTGGTCTACGACGAGAAAACGCATACAGTCGATTATACGGATGTGAGCATCACGCAGAATACGCGGGCGTCGTATCCGATTGAGCACATTGCCAATGCCAAGATTCCATGTGTGGGCGGCCACCCCGACAACATCATCTTCCTGACGTACGACGCGTTCGGCGTGCTGCCCCCGGTGGCGCGGTTGACGCCCGAGCAGGCCATGTATCACTTCATTTCGGGCTACACCGCCAAGGTTGCCGGTACCGAAATGGGGGTGGATGAGCCGCAGGCCACCTTCTCGGCGTGTTTTGGCGCCGCCTTTCTGGTCCTGCACCCGAATGCCTATGCCGAGATGTTGGCTGCCAAAATGAAGAAGTTCGGGGCGAATGCCTGGCTGATAAACACCGGCCTGTCCGGCGGCGCCTATGGTACCGGGACGCGCATGAGCCTGAAGAACACCCGTGCCATCATCGATGCCATCCACGACGGCACGTTGCAGCACGCGCCCACCGTGCCCGATCCGGTCTTTGGCATGCGTATTCCCGCGCAGATTGCCAACGTCGACACCGACGTGCTCATTCCGCGCTCGGCCTGGTCGGACGGCGATGCCTATGACGTCACGGCCAGGAAGCTGGCCGGCCTCTTCCGCGATAACTTCCGGAAGTATGAGGATGGGGTTTCGGAGGCGGTCAAGGCCGCCGGCCCGATCATCTGACTCTGACGGCGATAAATTCCGCGTGTCATCCGGCGGCGGCCAGTTCGAGGGCGCCCTGGACGGGCGGATGCGCCGGCGGGACCAGCGTGTAGTCGGGCAACTCCGTCTCGAGTGCCGACTCCAGGATGGTTTTGTAACCGTCGTCATTGACCAGGCCGCCCACGAGCGCGATGTGTCGTTTGGCGGGAGCATGGTGGGCCACCAAGCGGGCGCCTTGCCTGGCCAGTTGGCCGGCCTCGTCCAGCAGGAGGTCGCGGGCGTGTGGACAGCCGTCGGCATAGGCGCCCAGCACCACCGGGGCCAGGCGGGCGGTATTGGGAGAAGACGAGGAATAGAACGCGTCCAGCAGGACGCCTGTGGACACCGCATCCGGACCGAATACGCGCGCGCCGTCCAGCAGGGCCTGTGCCGTGCGATCGGCCGTCATGGAGAAGGAGCCGGCCTCGGCGGAAACCAGGGTATGGCGCAGGGCAGCCAGACCGATGGAGCGTCCGCTTCCCGGGTCGCCGATGACGGGTCCCCAGCCGCCGGTGCGGTATTCCGAGCCGGTTTCGTCCACCGTGTAGCAGCCTGATCCGGTACCGGCAATCACGATGATGCCTGATTCACCGCCGAACGCCCCCTGCCAGGCAATCCGTGTATCCGATACGACCTGGACGGCTTCCAATTGCTCCATGCGGGCGAGCAGGGCCTGTTCCAGGGCCTCGGCGGCCGTGCGACTGCCGCCACCGGCGGCGCCGATGCACATCCAGATGGGATGTCCAGCCGTGAGCACGTCTTTGAGGCAGGATTCCAGGCGGTCTGCCCAGACATCCGCGGGATCCAGTCGGAGGTTGCCGCCCTCGGTCCGGATGCTGGCCGCATTGGGCCCGCTCCGGACGAGCACATCGGTTTTCGTGCCACCGATATCCACGCCGATCAGGTAGCGAGCAGACGTTCCGGAAGCCGGGGTTGGAGGTGGGGTCATGGCACCGCCGTGATGGCGTCTATGGGATGATCCAGGCGCATGGAGCGACCCAGGAAGGCATCGAACCGGATATCGGGACGACGGAATGCGAGGGCGCCCCGGGCACCGACCGCGCCCTCCCAGGCCGATGTGGCCGGGGCGCCCGGCGTGGCATGCCAGACGAGGGACGTGGGATGCCCACCTCCATGTACGGTAACCGGTGCGTATCGGTCCCGGAAAATCCGCACCGTTCGTGGCTCAGGCTCGGGATCCGGGTCCGATGGTGCCGGGGTCCATCCCGGAAACGCCAGTCGCTGCGGATGCGCATCGGCCCACCGCCAGCGGCTGGGATCCGGCCCCATCCGGAGCGTGAGCCGGTCCATGGCCTGGTTCAAGCGGGTGAGCGGTTGCGAGGGTGTGCTGTCGGGTTGGATCTCCAGCGCATCGAACAGGGTGGCGCCGATTTCCGTGGCATCGAACGTGACATTCCAGTTCCGCAGATAGGTGAGCGCCTGCGTGCTGGCGGCACCGAGCGAAACGGAATCCGGAATGGTTGCCAGGAAGGCCTGGACCCGATCCTGCGCGAAGGGGCTATGGGTGGAGGTGGGGTCAGTGGACTCGACGAAGGCGCGCTCGGCCGAGGATTCCGGGGGCGCGTTCGACACGAGCGTGCGTCCGCTGGCCTGAACGACGGTCTCCGGGCGCCCCGAGATCCGTACCGGCTGCCCGGCTTCCCGGACCAACCCGTCACCCGTGTGGAGCATCCACGGCCCGCCCGCCCGGCCGTCCAGCAGGGCCATCCACTGCGACGCATCGGTGGCGGCGCCGAGGCCGGCCCATCGGAGATCGGCGTTCGGGCCGGGCATACGTATAGCATCGTCCGGTCGACGTCGGCGTTCCACCAGCACCTCATCCAGGCCGATGGTGACCCGGTCGTGTTCCACGGTCACGCCCGTCCCGGCGGGCAGTCGCTCAATGCCGCTCCGCAGCGTGAAGGCCCAAGCCAGCTCCGGACGTGCACCCATGGGCGCCATGATGGTGCCGGGAATGGTCAACAGGCTGCCGAGCCAAGCGCCGTCGGGGCGCCGGATGTAGGCTTCCTGGAACACGGGAACGGCCGATGTACCGGTCAACAGGCGGGCTCCGGCCGCACCGTCTTCACTCATCCAGACGTGGTTCCAGAGGCCCCCTGACCAGGCCAGGCGCTGCTGGAGAAGGTAGTCGGCCGTGCCTTCCGGGTGGGAGGCGTACAGCCACAGGACCAGCCGCTCGACGGCCAGAGCGTGCCAGGCCTCCCACCGCGCCGGCTCAGCGTCGAGGATGACGAGCGGGGCGGCCAGGGAGGCGTCGGCCGCGGCGAGGCCCGCATTCATGCCGCGGGCGTAGGCTGCAAAACGGTCCTGCTCGGCTTCCGGAAGCGCCTGGAACGCGGCGCGGGCCGATACGGCAAAACCGAGCTCCACGACGCGTATGTCCTCGGCGGTGGCCGACGGACCGAACCAGGTACCGAGTCGACCGAGGGCGGCCTGCCGCAGGAGCAGGCTGATCCACGTCCGGTGGGTGGCGTGCGCTCGGCCCAGGTCTTCGTACAGATGGGTTGAGCGCAGGTCCACGACCTCGGACGGGTCCGGTCCATCCTGGACGCCGTAGGCCAGGTGCCATACGAGCGAGACCCCCCCGGCAAGGAGCGCGAGGACCAGCAGGCTGCCGATCAGGATCCGGGACATCATGCGCCAGGTGGGTTTGTCATGCGCGGTGGGCCCAGGCTTCGAAGGCGTCTGCCGACAGGGTGTTCAGGCACTCGTCCAGTTGGAGGCCGCCCTTCCGGGCCGCCCGGACGCCCCACTCGGTGAGGTCCAGCTGGTCCACGGAATGCGCATCGGGGTTGATGGCGACCCGAACGCCGAGCTCCCGGGCACGCTCAATCCACGTCCAGTCGAGATCCAGGCGGTAGGGGTTGGCATTCAGTTCGACGGCCACGTCGTGCTCGGCACACGCCTGGAGTACGGTTTCATGGTCGATGTCGTAGCCCTCGCGGCGCAGGATGAGCCGCCCAGTGGGGTGCCCCAGAATGCGCGTATGCGGATTCCGGATGGCGGTTACCAGGCGTTCGGTGGCCTGCTCGCGGGTCATGTTGAACGACGTGTGCACGCTGGCGACAATGAAATCGAATGTGGCCAGGATGTCGTCCGGGTAATCCAGGCTGCCGTCCAGCAGGATGTCGCTTTCCACCCCCGAGAATATCCGGAACGCCGGTCCGCCGTCCGTTGCGAAGGCCTGGTTCAGCGCGCGGATTTCCTTTTGCTGGCGGCTCACCGTGGCGGGCGTCATGCCGTTGGCCACCTTGAGTGATTGGGAGTGGTCGCAGATGCCCAGGTAGGACCAGCCGCGCGACCGGCAGGCCAGGGCCATTTCGCGGAGGGAATGGGCCCCGTCGCTGTAGGTGGAGTGGTTGTGGAGGCTGCCCTGCATGTCGTCGAGCGTAATGAGGTGCAGCCGGGCCAGCTCGGCGGTGCGTTCCACCGCTCCCGGCAGGTCACGCAACGCCGGATGGATCCACGTCAGGCCGGCAGCTTCGAAGACGGCTTCTTCGGTGTCTGTGTCACTCCCGATTCCAGCAGTCTCGCCCCCCAATGCCCCCACGAGGACCTCCGAAAACGAGTCCGGTCCCGTCGTGAGCGCCAGCGCGCGGGCCAGATCGGCCCCGGGCGCGGCCACCAAGCGGACGGCCATGCCGTCGGAGAGGGTTCCGTCCAGGGCAGCAAACCCGTGACACGTGGTCGGGACAGGATCCCTGAGCCAGTCTCCCGCATCCGGCAGGTCGCCTTCCAGCAGCAGGTCCAGCCGACCGACGTCATTCAGGTTGCGGCGGAGTTCGCCGGTCACCTGCACGCGCCGATCCCCGAGGTGGGCGGCCACGCGGGCCACCAGCGCGGACGCATCGGCCAGGCGGCGGCGCCCCTGGTAGGAGCGAAGCAATGCCACGTTGTCCACGATGGACTGCTGGCTCTTCGCGCCGAATCCCTCCAATTCCGCAATCCGACCCGTTGCCGCGGCCTGTTCCAGGTCCTCCAGGGTCTGTACGCCGAGTTGTTGCCAGAGCGCGCGGGCCTTCTTGGCGCCGAGGCCTTTCACTGAAAGGATGTCGAGCAGGCCGGGAGGGATGGACCCGAGCAGGTCATCCCGCACTTCGAAGGTGCCCCGCTCCAGGATCTCGCCGATCTGGGCGGCCAGTCCGGCCCCGATCCCGGCAATACCGGTCAGGTCACTGAGGGTGGCAATCTGTTCGTCCATCCGCTCGATGGTGCGGGCCGCGTTCGCGAAGGCCCGGGCCCGGAAGGGATTGCCTCCGGTAAGCTCGACCAGGGCGGCGGTTTCCTTCAGTGGACGGGCGATTTCTTTGTTGGTCACAGTCGTTCGGGGATGGGATCAATCACGGCTTGCGGTCCGTAACCTGTGGTCAATATTCGGATGAAGGAGATACTCATGCGCAAACTTACCATCGGTCTGCTCACGACGGCCATTCTGTTGCTCGGTGCCGATTTGACGGCACGTGTGCTCGAGGTCGACACCCGGGACGCCCTGCAGAAATTGGAGGATACGCTGTTCCTGGTCAACCAGCAGTATGTGGAGGAAGTGGACAACGATGCGCTCGCGAGTGCGGCCGTCGTGGCCATGCTCAAGGAGCTCGATCCGCACAGCGTCTATTTCGACGCCGAGGCCCTGAAGCAGGAGACCGAGCAGTTCAACGCCGGATACGAAGGAATCGGCATTTCGTTCGAACTGCTTCCGGGTGAGGAAGGTCAGGATACGTTGGCCGTGCTGAACGTGCTGCCGGGTGGGCCAAGCGAGGACAGCGGGCTCCAATCCGGGGACAAGATCCTGTTCGTGGACGGCAAGTCCACCATCGGATTCACCACACTGGACGTGCAGAAACATCTGAAAGGGCCGGGTGGCACGGAAGTCACCATCCAGGTCCAGCGCAACGGGGCTCCCGGGCTCATCCCGTTCACCATCGTGCGGGACAAGATTCCCATCTACACCATGGACAGCGCATACATGCTGGACAGTGAGACGGGGTACATCCGGATAAACCGGTTCGCACGGACCACCTACGAGGAGTTCGCCCTGGCGCTCAAGGATTTGAAGGATACCGGCATGCAGCGTCTGGTGCTGGATTTACGTGGCAATACGGGTGGCTACATGGAAATGGCCGTCAAGATGTCCGATGAGTTCCTGAAGGAAGGACAGGTCATCGTGTCGCAGAAGGGGCGTGCCAATGGTTCAAACATCACTTATACGGCCACCTCGGGTGGCATGTGGGAGACGCAACCGGTCATGGTGCTGGTGGACGGCGGATCGGCCTCGGCCAGTGAGATCGTGGCCGGCGCCTTGCAGGATCATGATCGCGGCCTGATCGTCGGGCGGCGGACGTTCGGAAAGGGCCTTGTACAGAACCAGTACCGGCTGCGCGACGGCAGCGCGGTCCGTCTGACCACGGCCCGGTACTATACGCCCTCGGGACGGCTCATCCAGACGCCCTACGAAAACGGGGATCGTGAGGATTATTACACGAGCAAACGGGACATCCGGCACGAGGACGTGGTCCACGATACGCGCGAGCTCATTGAGCTGGCTCCGGACTCCCTGAAGTTCCGTACGGCATCCGGCCGGATCGTGCTGGCGGGAGGGGGCGTCATCCCGGATTACACCATCCAGGCCGACAGCCTTTCACCGCTCATGCAGGCGGTCCTGGTCCGCAGTCTGGAGAATGATTTCGTGCGCCACTGGATTGAACTGAACGGGGCCGGCATGCGGGAGCGCTGGGGCGATACGCCGGATGGTTTTGTTGACGGATATACCGTTCCCGAGACGCTCCTGGATGAATTCCTGGACTACTCCGCCACGCGCGGAGTCGTTGTGGGAGAACGGGTTGCCGCCGAGGGTCTGGCTGACGACCAGGTCCAGTCCTTCGAGGCTTCCGCGGTCGCGGAAAACCGCGAGATGCTGGATGCCCTGTTGAAGGGACGACTGGCTACCCGCCTGTGGGACCGGTCGGCCTGGTTCGAGGTCTGGTCCGATGTGGACCACCTGATCGTGGAATCGCAGCGACTCTGGCCGCCGGCGGAGGAGTTGGCTACGTCCTACTCTTCGGCCCGGTAGCAACTTTGAATCTTTGACGGGGTCCTTGAATTGACAATCGGTTCATTTATGGATATTATGAAGCCTGTCATTTACGGCGTGCCGCCCCGTTCCGGGAGGTCGTCGGGAAGTTACTCCACCACTACACGATTGTGTTGTTTATAAACCTGTTCCTACGAGGAGGGATGTGTTCATGAAGCTTTTCAGTCTGCTTCTGATGCTGCCGCAGGAAGCTGCAGCCGGCGAAGGCCTTGTCAACGTTCTTGTCCAGCGATTCAACGAGGGCGGCGACTTCATGTGGCCCGTGCTCATTTCGCTGATCATCGGCCTGGCCATTGCCTTTGAGCGCATCATCACGCTCAACCGCGCGGACATCAACACCCGCAAATTCATCGTCAAAGTGAAAGGTGCCCTCGAAGAGGGTGGCATTTCGGCTGCGGAAGAAGTCTGTGCGGGAACGCGCGGTCCCGTGGCATCGGTATTCCAGGCTGGTCTGCTTCGTCACGACGAAGGGATTGAAGCCGTCGAGAAGGCCGTCGTCAGCTACGGCTCCATTGAAATGAGCTTCCTGGAGCGGGGTCTGGTCTGGCTGTCGCTGTTCATCTCCCTGGCGCCGATGTTCGGCTTCCTCGGGACGGTTGTGGGTATGGTCGAGGCCTTCGATGCCATTGAGTCTGCCGGTGACATTTCGCCGAGCCTCGTGGCCGGTGGTATCAAGGTCGCCCTTCTGACGACGGTGTTCGGTCTGATCACCGCCATCATCCTGCAGTTCTTCTACAACTACATCACGTCGAAGATTGACCGTATTGTGATCGACATGGAGGAAGCCTCCATCGAACTCATCGATTCGCTCGTGCTGCTGCAGGCAGGCCGTCCGGCCGGCAACTGATCACCCTAAACCCCTGACACCATGGAAGGTATTGTACCTGTCGCAGTCTGGCTTGTCATTGCGGTGACCGGGCTCAGTCTGCTCGCCATCGGCGTGTTCGGCATCCGCTCCCTCGTACAGGGAAAGGTCAACCCGACCACGATTGTCCTCACCATGATTCCCATCCTTTTGCTGGGCGTGCTCGGCTTTGTGATGGATTCCTGGGCGGAGGCCGCCGTCATGGCATGCCTGCTCTCGATTGTTCTGACATCGCTCGCGCTGCTCGCATCCGGGCTTCGCGGCCTGTTTTCATAGAGGCAAGAGGATGGCTGGATTACTCAAGAAGAAAGGACGGACCGAGGCGGAAATCCCGACCTCATCGATGGCCGACATCGCCTTTCTGCTGCTGATCTTTTTCCTTGTGACCACGACGATTGACGTCGATACGGGCATCGGTATGGTGCTCCCTCCCAAGCTGGAGGAGGATGTCGAACCGCCGCCGATCAAGGAACGGAATGTGCTCAAGATCCTCGTCAATGAGGAAGGGCTCGTACTGGTGGAGGATGCTCCCTCTGCCGTGCAGCTCATCCGGGATGAGGTCAAGACACACGTGCTCAACGAAGGGGTCGATCCGAACTATGCCGAAACGGCTGGTCGGGCGCTCGTTTCCATCAAGACGGCACGGGGTACGCCCTACAATGCGTACGTGAACGTGCTGGATGAGGTCTGGATGGCGTATTTCGAGATGTGGGACTCTGAAGCCCGCAAGCTGGGATACGAAAACTACCAGGCCTACGTGGATGCCATCGAGCAGACGGATGTTGAAAATGCCATCCGTGAAAAGATCAAGGCGCAGATTTCCATCGCCGAGCCGGATGAGGCCTGACACCCCATGAGTACACATTTCAAGAAAAAGACGCAGCCCAAGCAGGACATCCCTACCGCGTCGCTCCCGGACATCATCTTCATGTTGCTGATCTTCTTCATGGTCAGCACCGTGCTCCGGGAACAGACGGTCCAGGTTCGGACGCTCCTGCCCCAGGCTGAAGCCATTTCGAAGATCGAGCAGAAGCGCCTTGTGTCGTACATCTGGATTGGCCCGATGAAGCTGGACGGCAACCGTCTCGGCGAAACGGCGGTCCAGATTGACGACGCGCTCATCGAAGACATCGCGGCCATCCGGACCGTCATGTACCGCAAGATCATCGAGCAGCCCAAGCTGATCGTGTCCTTGCGCGTTGACGAGACCTCCGAGATGGGAACGGTGCTCGATGTGCAGCAGGAGTTGCGTGAGGCGGGGACGTTGAGGATTAATTATTCAACCAAGCGCCAGGTCGCCCTGTAATCCGGCGTCAAATTCCCCAGCTCTGTGTTGGGCGTCGACTCGGCTCGTTGCAGCGTATGTTCATACGCCTCACTCGCCTCGTCTAGCCCGCCTTGATCTGGGAAATTTTACACTCGGATTACGGAGGCAGCGAAGTTCGTCGGTTGGCTTAGGCCTTGACAGACGAAAATTCTCATCTGCCTCAGCCCGCCTTGATCTGGGAAATTTTACACTCGGATTAATCTCATCTGCCTCAGCCCGCCAACGTGAATTGGTTTGGAAATCGAAAGAGCCGCGCCTTTGGTGCGGCTCTTTCTGTTTTCTTGGGGGTTAGTCCGTTTTCCCTCATTTTCGAAGGCACCTATGATCCAACGTATACAGACGGTTTATCTGTTCATTGCATCGCTGACCACGGGTGGCGCTTTTCTGATTGAGGAAGTCTGGACGGGACCCGCTGCCTCCACGCAGACCTGGTTCATCCCGACCAGTATGGGTCTGTTGGGACTGGTCGCCGTCGGCGCGTTCCTCTCGATCTTTTTGTACAAGGACCGGCAGCGACAAAGGACGTTCGTTCTGGCCGTACAAGCACTGGTCCTGTTGGCCGTCGGTGCACTCTTCGCCGGCCAATTCCTGGCCGGCACGCTGCCCGATGCCAATGCGTATGGTTCTTCCGTGGGTGAATGGATTGTGGTCGTACTCCCGCTGGCAACCTACACCTTGCTGTATATGGCGCGCCGGAAGATCGATGCCGATATCCGTCTCGTGAAATCCATGGATCGTCTGCGCTGATGGGGATTCCCCGCCACGCGTATGTGGTGCTCCTGGTTGGCCTGCTGGCCATATCCGTCAGCCCCATTCTGGTCCGCTACGCGGCCGAGGCGCCGGGTGACGTAGTGGCCGTATGGCGGACCGTGACGGCCGCTGCGCTCCTGGCGGTGCCTGCATTGTTGCGGTCCCGCGCGGAGATCGCGTCGTTCACGCGGCGGGAATGGACGTTGATCGGGACCGCCGGAGTATTCCTGGGTCTTCACTTTGTGGCGTTCATTTCGTCGCTGTACTACACGACGGTTTCGAGCGCATCGGTCCTGGTTTCGCTGAGCCCGATCTTCATGGGGCTCATTGGATGGGTGCTTCTGCGTGAACGGTTGACTCGCCGTGAAGTCATCGGGATCGCGGTGGCCATTTCGGCGACCGTTGTGCTTCAAATGACCCAGGGGGAAGCCGCGGTGGCGGCCGCTCGTCCTTTTCTCGGAAATACCCTCGCCTTGTCCGCGGCGGCGCTGGTCGCCGTTTACTTGATCATTGGGCGTGTGGTCCGGCAGCACCGGAGCTGGCTGGCCTATGTGGCCCCGCTCTACGCCGTGACGGCGCTCACGACGGTGGCCGTCGCGCTCCTGCGCGGTGCACCGCTGTTCGGCTGGCCGTGGTACATCTACGGCCTGTGCGTGCTGATGGCACTCATTCCACAACTCCTGGGGCACGGCGCGTTCAACTATGCGATCAAGTACTTCCCGGCGGCCACGCTGGGTGTGGCGAGCCTTGCCGAACCCATTGGTGCTTCTGCGTTGGCTCTGGGCCTGTTCAGCGAAGTGCCCACCCTGCCGGGCGTGGCGGCGATGACGGTGATCCTGGTGTCCGTTGCGTTCGTGCTCTATACGCCGAAGGCGTCGTCGGGGAGCTCCTGAAAGGTGCGGCGTCCCCGAACGAAGCGGTCCCACAGGATGGAACGGCGGTAGGGCAGGGGAACGGCGGTTTCCCGTGTGGGGCGCGCCGCGCGGTAGGGCCCTTTCATCCGGTGGGCCGCCGCGTAGGCCCGCACGATGGCCCAGGCTTCGGCGCCGCGCCCGGAGAGCGCGGCGCGCCCCACGGCCAATGTATCGAGCAGCGTGCGCACGAAGAGGATGTACTGGAAGGGCCCGGGTAGCAACGGCCGGGGTCCGGGGGGCAGGTTCTTGTAGAGCATCAGCAGGTTGTTCCGGAAGTTCAGGAACGTCTTCTGCGGGCTCTCCTTGGGCAGCGATGCCCCACCGATGTGGTAGACTTCGCTGGAGGGCTCCACGCCGACGGTCCAGCCTTCGCGCTGCATCCGCCAGCACAGGTCGATTTCCTCCATGTGCATGACGAACGTCTCATCGAATCCGCCCGTGGCGTCCCAGGCAGCGGGGCGAACCATAAGTGCGGCACCGGTCGCCCAGAATGCGGTGCGGGCGTGGTCATACTGACCCGCGTCGCGCTCCATCTCAAACAGCATGCGACCCCGTGTAAAGGGATAGCCCCAGCGATCCAGGAAGCCGCCCGCCGCGCCGGCATACTCGAACATGGACCGGTCGCCGTGCTGGAGAAGCTTGGGTTGCAGGGCGCCGAGCCCGGGTTCGGCCTCCATGCGCTCCACGAGTGGCCGCAGCCATCCCGGCGGGACTTCCACGTCGTTGTTCAAGAAGATATAGTAGTCACTTGAAAAAGATATAGTACCTGCTTGACGAACGGCTTCGTTGTTTCCGCGGGCGAATGCCCAATTCTCCGGGTGACGAATGATATGGAGATGCGGAAAGTCCGGGGCAGGGTAACGCTCGCGCACCCATTCCACGGAATCGTCGGTGGATGCGTTGTCCGCCAGCACGACGTCCAGGGCCGGCCAATCGGTGGCCAGGACGCTCGGCAGGCATTGCTCGAGCAGGGGCCGGGCGTTCCATGAAACGATGAATACGGTTACGCGGGGGTGCGTCATGACAGGCGGAAGGACTGGCGATGAAGGGGGGTCGGTCCGTGGCGGCGGAGCGCATCGTAGTGCGCGGCCGTAGGATAGCCGACGTTCGCGTCCCAACCGTACGCGGGCCACGAGCTGTGGAGGTCCTTCATGAGTGCATCGCGATGGGTCTTGGCCAGGATGGAGGCGGCCGATATGGAGGCGCAGCGCGCATCGCCCTTGATGACCGGACGCGCCGGCCACCGGCACGACGGGATCATGGTATTGCCGTCAATCAGGACGTAATCGGGGGGGATGCGCAGGCGTTCGAGGGCCCGGCGCATGGCCTCCATGGATGCCCAGAGGATATTGCGCTCGTCGATTTCTTCCGGCGTGCAGTCGGCCACGGCCCAGGCCAGGGCGTGCTCCCGGATGCGCGGCGCAAGGTCCTCCCGGCGGGCGGCCGAGAGCGTCTTGGAGTCGGCGAGGCCGTCCAGCGGGTGATGTTCGGGGAGGATGACGGCCGCGGCTACGACCGGTCCGGCCAGGCAGCCCCGGCCGGCTTCATCCGTGCCGGCAATGTGGGTGTGGCCGCGCTCGCGGAGCCAGGCTTCCAGGTCGACGTCGAACTCCGGGACAAGAAGCTGATTCACGGCGCCGCCTCCGTGTACTGATCCGGGAGGTCGTTCTCATAGAGGATGGTGTCGCCGGGGCCGGTGTGGCGCGCGAGCCAGTCGCGGGCATCGAACAGGGTGCGCACGGGATGGATGTGTGCGTCCGGGAAGCCGCCGGCGCGGAGTCCTTCGGCAATCGGGCGGGTGCGTTCGGGGCCGACCAGGACCACGGCGTCCACCTTGTCCGCCATGTACGTGCCCCATTCCCGGTTCTCGTCGGCCTCCCGACCGCCGAGCTCCACCATGCCCGGCGTGATGACCACACGCTTTCCGCTTGTGAACCGGCTGAGCACATCGACAGCGCTGCGGGCGCCGACGGGGTTGCTGTTGAACGCATCGTCCAGCACGTGCTGTCCGTTTTCGTGGCGCAATTCGAGTCGGTGGGGCACCGGCTGCATGCGGGCGACCGCATGGCGCATCTGCCGCAGGGAAAGGCCGGCCAACTGACCGACGCCGAGGGCGAGCAGGATGTTCAGGATGTTGTGTTCGCCGAGCAACCGGGACGTAAAGGCGACCGTTTCGGGCTTCGGGTCAGGGTCGGCCGTGTTTCCGGGTTTCGAGTGGACGGTGAACGTAACGCCTTCGGCCGTATAGGCGACGTCCTCGGCGCGGAGATCGGCGTCCGGGTTGCCGCGCGCCGACACCGTGAGTGGGGCGAGGTGGGCGTTGGCGGGTCCGGCGAGCGCGGCGACGCGGGGGTCATCCAGGTTCAGGACGGCCCGGCCGCCGGGTTGTACGTAGCGCAGCAGGCTGCCTTTTTCCTCGGCAATGGCGTCGATGGAGCCCATGGTCTCCAGGTGGGCCACGCCGATGGACGTGATGACGGCAATATGCGGACGGGCGATATCGCAGAGTTCGGCGATGTCACCCTTGTGGCGGATGCCCATTTCCAGGACGAGCCAGCGGTGGTCGTCGGCCAGCATGGTGTTCACGACCCGGCAGATGCCCATGGGGGTGTTGAAGGACCCGGGTGTGGCCAGGACCGGATACCGCTGGGCGAGGATGTCCCGGATGGCGAATTTGACGGAGGTCTTTCCGTACGACCCGGTGATGGCGACCATGCGCAGATCCGGGCGCCCGGCCAGATGGGCCTTGGCCTGGCGGATGAACGAGCGGTGGACGGCCCGTTCGACGGGGGCGAGGACGACGGCGGCAAGGTAAACGGCTGCTGGCGCCAGGAGGTCGGCTGTGAACAAGGCCAGGAGCCCGGCGGACAGGGGGCCGCCGGGTGCGAGAACGGCGGCGCCTGCAGCGAACGCGAGGTCAATGACGGCCGCGCCGACCATGAGCCGCTTCATGCGGGCGGTGGGGGCGAACGGCTTCTTGGGTCGATCCCTCCGGTAGCGTCGCGAGGAGGCGAAGGCCAGCCCCCAGAGCGGCAGGAGGACCAGCGGTTCGGGCCAGATGACGGATGCGACGAGCAGGATGCCCCCGACGGCGTGGGAGGGGCGGGCGAACGTGTCGGGCGCGTGGTGGCTGACGGATGCCGCGTAGGCCCCCGGCTTGTATCCCTCGAGCTGCAGCATGTGCAGGAAGAAGCGCAGGCGCCGCCCCGTGCGCCACACGGCCATGCCCACGGCCCACGCGCCGAAAACGATCAGGAGGAGGGTATGGATGGGTGTGATCACGGGTTTGTGCGGCCGGCCGGGAAGAAGGAACGGATGCCCTCGGTGACCACATCCGGGGCGTCCAGATGGGCGTAATGGCCGGCACCGGGAACGGTGTACAGGCCGGCGTCGGGCAGGCCGGAGACGAGGCGGTCTACCTGCTCGGCGGTGATGGCATCGTCACCGTCGCCGCGGAAGATGAGCACCGGGACACCAATGCGGTCCAACCGGTCTTCCACATAGTGGTTCACGCATTTCACGAACGTCTCGCGCATGACGCCATCGAGGGCCTGGTAGTCCGAAGAGGAGAGGGCCTTCCAGAGGAGCGAGTGCCGAAGCCAGTCCACGCCGAGCGCGCGAAGGGACCCGGGGAGGACCTGGAACGGCGCTTTCAGCACGCGGGCCAATCCAGCCTTGAACCGGGTGGAGGCCGTGCGCTTGCGTCGGATGCCGCTGGGTGCAATAAGAACGAGGGCCGTGACGGCTTCCGGGGGATCCGGCTCCGACAGAAGATGCAGAGCTACGCGGCCACCATTGGAGTGTCCGACGAGGATGACCGGGCGGCGGGAGTCCTCCACCAATCGCCGGACCAGCGCGGCGTGGGCCGGGATGTCCCAGGCGGTGTGGGGAGGGGGAGACTGTCCGTGACCGGGAAAATCGACGGATACGATGCGAGCAGATCCGGCCAATCGGTCCACCAGCGGACGCATGAGTGCGGAAGAACTTCCCCACCCGTGCAACATGAGGACGACAGGACCGTTCTCAGCCTCTTGGATGTCGACATGCACCCGGTCGGGCGTCACGGCAAAAGGAGCCGTAAATTCCATTCTGTCTCCATCTTGAGGCAACGTCCCTTGTGGCAATGCGTCTCGCGCCAGAGGCGCTGTCAGTTGGTCGAGAAGATAATCAATCCCAATCAGGTAATGGCTCGCAATTCAGCCCCACAACCGTTTTCCGGTCTTCTGGAACTCATTGGAGACAAAAAGTTCGGGTTCATCCGGACCTTCGAAGCGGAAGTCCCCAAAGGCAAGGACGACCCGTTCTGTTCGCCTGCGGTCATCAAACGATACAAATTGCGTGACGGGGTCTTCCTGGAAGGCACCCTCCGCCCCGGCCGCAAGGGCGACATGCAAGTGCATCAGGTCGACAAGGTCATGGGCGTTCCCGTCGACGAATGGATGCGCGCCCGCAAGTTCGAGAAGGGGGACACCATTTTCCCGGACGAGAAGTTCAATCTGGTGACCTCTCCGAACAACTATACGCAGCGGGTGGTGGACCTGGTCGTCCCCATCGGGAAGGGCCAGCGCGCGCTGATCGTCGCGCCACCGCGAACCGGCAAGACCCACATCCTGAAGGAGATTGCGGCGGCCCTTACGCAGAATCATCCGGAAGTCGTATTGGTGGCGCTCCTGGTGGATGAACGCCCTGAAGAGGTTACCGATTTCCGGCGGTCCACCGCGGCCACACTGTTCGCCTCGTCGAACGACCGGGAAGAAGACAACCACGTCCGGGTGTCGCAACTCGCCCTTGAGTATGCGAAACGCTACGTCGAGCTCGGCCGCGATGTGGTCATCCTGCTCGATTCGCTGACCCGCCTGGGCCGCAACTTCAATATCTATGCCGAGGGGAGTGGTCGCACGCTTTCGGGTGGATTGGATGCGCGGGCCATGATCATTCCGCGGAAATTGTTCGGCGCAGCCCGGAATATTGAAGGGGGCGGTTCACTGACCCTGATTGCGACGGCGCTCGTGGATACGGGCAGTCGCATGGACGAAGTGATCTTCGAGGAATTCAAGGGCACGGGCAACGCGGAAATCGTGCTGGACCGCGAAATGGCCAACAAACGCATTTATCCGGCCATCAACCTGCGAAAGAGCGGTACGCGGAACGAGGAGATCCTGATCGGCGAGCACATTGACCAGCACCGGCGCCTCATGCGCGTGCTGAACAGCCGCGGGCCGATCGACGCCATGCAGGCGCTGCTCCGGCACATGCAGCAGTCGCCGAGCAACGAGCAGCTCCTGGACGAACTCATCCCCATGGCGCACTCGGACGACTGAGCCGGCAGGTTATGCGCGGCCATCCGGCGGGTCCATCCGGGAAACCCACGGAGGAGGGATTCCGGATGGAAGCGAAACGGGTGGAAGGTATCCGGGCGTGGCCCAAGGACGAGCGTCCGCGGGAGCGGCTCTATCTGCACGGTGCGGGAGCGCTCTCGGATGCCGAGCTGCTGGCCCTGGTGCTGGGCAGCGGCACGAAGCGCAGGAACGGGCCCATGTCGGCGCTCATGCTGGGACGCCACGTATTGCAGCGGTACGGATCGTTGCGGGCCGTTGCGAGTCGGGAAGCGCGGGAATTCCAGGGGACGGAGGGCATTGGTCCGGCCCGTGCTGCCCAGTTGAATGCCGCGTTTGAGCTGGGTCGCCGCGTTCGCCACGAAAGCAAAGCGGAACGTCCCGCTCTGCGCAGTCCCCAGGACGTATTCCGGCAGTTCGGGCCGAAGCTCCGCGATCTGCATCGGGAGATCTTCATCGTGGTGCTCCTCAATACGGCACACCGGTGCATGGGCAGCTTCACGGCCAGCGAAGGGGGGCTGGCGGCCAGCGTCGTGGAGCCCCGGCTGGTCTTCCGCAGGGCCATCCTGGATCATGCCGCCGCGGTCATTTGCCTGCATAACCACCCGTCCGGAAACCCGGAGCCGAGCCGCGAGGACTGTGCGATCACCCGGCAGTTGGCATCGGCCGGAAAAGTAATCGGCATCCCGTTGCGGGATCATCTGATTGTGGCAGGAGATACCTATACGTCGCTTGCCGAGCGCGGATTGATTGAAGGTTGACATTCGCCTGGTTTGATGCCACACGCCTGTTGGGTAACTTGATCGGCTACAGAATGCCCCGCTACACCTGCTTTTTCCATGAGTGATCTGTTCGACAAAATTGTCTCCCTCGCGAAGCGACGCGGATTCGTGTTCCAGTCTTCCGAAATCTATGGCGGTCTTGCAGCCACCTACGATTATGGCCCGCTGGGCGTCGAGCTGAAGCGCAACATCACCCAGCGCTGGTGGAACGCCATGGTGTACCGGCACGAAAACGTGAGTGGTCTGGACGCGGCCATCCTCATGCATCCCACCGTCTGGAAGGCATCGGGGCATGTGGACGCCTTCAACGATCCGATGATCGACGACAAGACGTCGAAAATGCGCTACCGTGCCGATCAGCTCATTGAGGGCCACATCGATCGGCTCCGCAAGAAAGGCAAGGACGGCGACGCCGACCGGGTGTACGAACAGCTCGTCCAGGCATTGAATGCGGAGGACATGCCGCGGGCGCTGTACGACATCATCATCGGGGAAGAAATCAAGTCGCCTGACTCGGGCGTGGCGGACTGGACCGAAGTGCGGCAATTCAACCTCATGTTTGCCACCCACCTGGGACCCATCCAGGAGGCGGACAACAAGATCTACCTGCGTCCCGAGACGGCCCAGGGCATCTTCGTGAACTTCCACAACGTGCGGGAGACGGGCCGTCACCAGGTCCCCTTCGGCATCGCCCAGATCGGGAAGGCGTTCCGGAATGAAATCGTGGCCCGGCAGTTCATTTTCCGCATGCGCGAGTTCGAGCAGATGGAAATGCAGTACTTCGTGAAGCCAGGCGACCAGATGGCCGCGTTCGAGGAGTGGCGTGAGAAGCGCATGCAGTGGCACGTGGACAACGGCATCCGTGCCGGCAAGCTGCGTTGGCACGAGCATGAAAAGCTGGCCCACTATGCCGATGCCGCCTTCGATATCCAGTACCAGTATCCCATCGGTTGGCAGGAAGTGGAAGGCATCCACAGCCGCACGGACTTCGACCTGGCCGGTCACCAGGAGCATTCCGGCAAGAAGCTGGAATACTTCGATCCGCAGACGCAGGAGCGCTACATCCCGTATGTGGTCGAGACATCCGCCGGATTGGACCGTACCATCCTGATGACGCTGTGCGATGCCTATCGCGAGGAAGACGTGGACGGGGAAGTCCGGAACGTGTTGAAATTCCATCCCCGGATTGCACCGGTCAAGGCCGGCATCTTTCCGCTGGTCAAGAAGGATGGCATGCCGGAAATGGCCCACCGGATTGAAGCCGACCTGCAGGAGAATTTTGCAACCTTCTATGACGAGAAGGGCGCCATCGGCCGCCGGTACCGCCGGATGGATGAGATCGGTACGCCGTTCTGCATTACGGTCGATGGCGATTCGCTGGAAGACGGCACGGTAACCATCCGGGACCGCGATTCCATGCAACAGGACCGGATTCCAGCCGAGCGACTGACCGCCTACATCATGGAGAAGATGGCCAACTGGCAACCGACGGCATGATTCCGTTGCTTGACGACATAGGATACGTGGATGAGGACGTGGATCCAACGTTGGATCTGACGACCGAAATTCCCCGCCTGAAGCGGGAGAAGAACGCCATCCTGTTGGCTCACTACTACCAGGAGCCCGCCATCCAGGATCTGGCCGATTACGTAGGCGACTCCCTCGGATTGGCGCGGAAGGCGGCAGAGACGGACGCGGACATCATTGTGTTTGCCGGCGTGCATTTCATGGCGGAGACGGCCAAGATCCTGAATCCGTCGAAGAAGGTGTTGCTGCCCGACCTGAATGCCGGGTGCTCACTCGCCGATTCCTGCCCGGCCGACGAATTCGAGGCCTTCAAGCGGCAGCATCCCGGCCACACCGTGATTTCGTACATCAACTGCACGGCCGCCACCAAGGCGCAGACGGATATCATCTGTACCTCCTCCAACGCCGAACACATTGTTCGGCAACTCCCGGAGGACGAGCCCATCATATTTGCTCCCGACCGGAATCTCGGCGCGTACCTGAACCGGCAGACCGGGCGCAACATGGTGCTCTGGGACGGGGTGTGCATTGTGCATCAGACGTTCTCCGAGCAGAAGCTGGTACGCCTCAAGATGCGGTACCCCGGCGCGCCCGTCCTGGCGCATCCGGAGTGCGACGAGCCGGTGCTCCGTCAGGCCGACTTCATCGGATCGACCAGTCAGATCCGGGCCTTTGCCCGTGAATCGGACCAGACGACCTTCATCGTGGCCACCGAGGAGGGCATCCTGCATCAGATGCAGAAGGATTCGCCCGGAAAGACGTTCATTCCGGCGCCACCCGACAGCGGATGCAATTGCAGCCAGTGCCCCCACATGCGGCTGAACACCATCGAGAAATTGTATCTCTGCCTGAAGCATGAGGCCCCGGAGATCACGATGGACGAAGACATCCGCGTGCGTGCGCTGAAGCCCATTGAGCGCATGCTCGAAATGAGCGCCGCGATTGCCTGACGCCGCGGAAGGTCGACTCAGAATTCGAAGCGCAGTCCCAGGACGGGTTCAAACCGTCGTTGGGCCACATAGCGGGCACGGCCTTCCGGC
Source organism: Rhodothermales bacterium (assembly GCA_040221055.1). Lineage (NCBI taxonomy): Bacteria > Pseudomonadati > Rhodothermota > Rhodothermia > Rhodothermales > Rhodothermales bacterium. The sequence continues at coordinate 77,647 of JAVJVN010000011.1, forward strand.
GTGGTGAATGCACGGGAATAGGTGTAACGGGCATCCGCCCGGATCCAGACCGGCCCCGAAACCCGGTATTCCATCTGGAATCGGAGTACGTTCTGGTTGTCGTCGCTGCCGAAAAGGCTGAGAAATCCTTCCAGACCGGCCCGGTCCTGGCCGACCGCCAGAACGAATGGCTCGGTATGCATGTAGAGCCGGAGGTGGTACTCGCTCAGGGATTGCACCCCGTGGTGGCGCAGGAATTGGTACCAGAGCTCGAATCGTTCGAAGAAGTGGATGCGGAATTCCGTCCAGACGGAATTGTCCCGGAAGACCCGGTCCAGGGGCAATCCGGCCAGGATGGCATCGGAGCCGCCCGAGGCCAGGATGTCCGATCGATAGCTGTTGACCGTGTAGAAACTGCCGAAGACGCCCGGCAGGAATCCGGTACTGTTGTAGTGGAGGGCAATGCGGATGTGCAGCCGGGCCAGGTCAATGAAGTTGTCGTTCATGAGGTCCGCGCCCACCAGCAAGCCCTGACCCGCGTGCTCCAGTCGCGCGAAACTGGCAAAGGGTTGGAATACGAAGTTGCCGGACGTGAAGGCGGTCATACGGGCATCTACCGCCCAGGCGCGGAGCTCCGAGCCCTCCGGTCCAACCGTGGAACGGTCCATGACCCCGGTGCCGGACAGCCAGAAAGTACCCAGCGCGGAACGGTCCAGCGCCGCAAACGGTCGAATGGAAAGCCGGGCACCGGTCAGTTTGAATGCGGTCGCATCCTCGGTGACGGCCTCGAGCTGCATGACGCTGTTGCCGACCGTGGCCTCAACCCCCGGAGACCGCTCATCCCACGCCGTATCGGACGAAAAGAAGTTCATGAGGTGGCCGGTTCCCAGGCGCGCCCGGTCCAGTGGCCCGAGACGTACGTAGGTCCTGGAGTTGCGCGGCGTGTAGCGGGCATAATCCAGGACGCGGAGGGCATCGCGCCAATCATCGAAATCGTCGCTGTAGGCACCGTATACACCGGCACGGGCACCGGCGTCAATCTTGAGGCCCAATTCAGACCGCTTTGCGTTGACGGTGGCGCGCCCGAAGGAACGCCACTGGGGACCAATGAGGGAGAAGCCCGCCGAAAGGTCCACAATGGCCGACGTTTCCCACCAGGCCAGCCCATTGTATTCGGCCGGGTCGTCGCGCGAACCGAAAAGCTGCTGGGCCCCGGCCGGCCATGCCGGGGTCAAGGCCAGCAGGATCAGGATCAGGATTCGCATGGTGGGCACTCGGGAAGGAGACAGGGGTAAGAGACGCGCACAGATTGACCATCGTTTCTGTTCAAGGCGTTCACACCCCCAAGACTGGTTGACCCCAAGATATGGCGTTCACGGCTCTTCCCCTCTTTCCACTCGATCTGGTCCTGTTTCCTGAGGAAGCCATTCCCATCCACATCTTCGAACCCCGTTACCGGGACCTGCTCTCGGATTGCCTCCGCGAGTCGGCGCCGTTCGGAATGGTACGCATGCACGAGGGGAAAATGGAAAAAATCGGATGCACGGCCCGGATCCAGGACGTCCTCCGCACACATGACGATGGTGCGAGTGACATCATGGTGGTCGGGGATGAACGTTTCCTGATCGGGGAAATCTTCCACGTGGCCCGATACCACACCGCGGATGTGGATGTGCAGGCCGACATTGTGGAGACGCCGGACCTGGAAGAGCGGGAGCGTCTCATTGCCCAGCACATCAAGTTGCTGGAGTTGGCCGGGCGTACGCCTTCGCCGAGTTCGTACGAGAATCGCCCCCGGGTTTCCTATTTCGTCGGTCGGAATTCAGGCCTGTCCACCGAGCAGCGCCAGCTGCTGTTGGAAATGCGAAGCGAGGTGGAACGGATCCGATACATGGTCGGGCACCTGCTGGAGTTCATTCCGGCTGTGGAGCGGGCCGAGTCCCTTCGCCGGAAAATCAGTTCCAATGGTCATTTTCCGGATTTCCCTCCCGAATAGCGGGGTTGCGGCATGTAATTTGCAGGTGGATGGGTACCTGATCCCTTGACTCGACCCGACTTTGCCGTGAACGTGACCCACGCTGTCCAGACCGGACTTCCCACGCGTAAATTGTTGTTGCGGATGCTGCTGCCCGGCGGACTCGTCGTGGTGCTGGCCGTCGTGCTGGCCTTCTTCTGGGCGCGCGAGCGCATTGAAACGTCGGCATGGGCCGGCCTCGAGGCCACCGTGCAAACGGTCTTTGACAGCCACTCTGCCGTCCAGGGCAGTGGAAACGGCCTTTCTGCGCTTGTTCGGCGCAGCGGTCTGGAGCGGATTTGGGTGGTGGATGCGACCGGCAAGGTCGTGGCGTCGTCCATGCCGCGGGATGTCGGGGCTCCACTTGATCCCTATTGGTGGAGGGCCGTGAAGGACATGCAGACCGGCTCCTTGGTCACGTCCATGCCGTATGGCGCATCCATGGTGGCCGTTGTGGCCATCCGCGACGCATCGTTGGGCCGCTGGGCGGTTGCCGTGGGTCCGGAGCCGCCCGTCGCATCCCAGGCCATCAGAGCAGGGCTCGCCATTCTCGGCGTGAGTCTCACTATGTGGATCCTGATTGCGCTGGCCATGTGGTATGGCGTCATTGTACGGCTTCACGGACCCCTCGATGCCCTGGATTCGGGCATGATGTCCGTGTTGCGTGGAGAGACGCCGTCGACCGCCACGCTGGACATGCTTCAGGCGAGGACCGAGCCGATGCTGGGGGGCCACGCCGCCTGCAGCACCGACTTGTTGCGCACCGCCCTGTCGCATGCGCGTCGGGCAGACCGCTCCGAAGCGGCGACCCAGGGCCTTCTGGACGCCCTTCCGGTACACGCCATGGTGGTCCGTCGGGACGGGACGGTTCTGGCCCGGAACAGCCGGGTGCCGGACGGCGGTGGCCCTGCAAGGATCCTGTCCGACCTGTCCACACACATGCCCGTGACCGAAATCCGTACGTGGCTGGACCGGGTGGGGCCTTCCAAGGCCGGGGCGGAACGCGTCCTGCTGCAGGATGGTCGACTCCTGACGGTGCAGCCGGTCCTGTGGGCCGGTGAACCGGCGTGCCTGGTGCTTGTCGAAGCTCGACCGGATGCAGAAGGAGTTGAACCAGGCGCCGGGAATCATCCGAGCGCCGGGAGCCATCCGGAACGGGAGGATTGGGACGCGCTCATTCAGGGGGCGGGCCTGCAGGCCGTCGTGTTCAATGAGGACGGGGACTGCCTGTACACGACACCCGGAATGGACGCGGCCGATCTGCGGGCCTTCCGACGGGATGTACTGGCGGACGACGCCAGCCGCAACGCGTTCGATGCATGGATGCAGGAGCGGCCCGACACGCGTGCGCAGCGTCTGAACATGGCCTCTGTCGGTGAGGTGGACTGGCACGCCCGCGAGATTTCCTGGCGGGGCACCGATGCCGGATTGTTGTGGGCGGTTGCCGAAAGGGAACACACGTTCAACTGAAGTTTTCACCGATATCATGTCCACGACCACTGCATCCGAACTCAAGCAGGCCCTCGCACAGGCCCGAGCGCTGCTGTCCCGCATCCATCATGATGTGAACAGTCCGCTTTCCGTCCTGTCCGGGAATGCGCAGCTGCTTCAGGAATTGGCCGTGGCCCTGCAGGTGGAGTCCGACTTCAAGGATCCGCTCCAGGACATGGAAGATGCGGTGGACGGCGTGATCGCGTCCCTCGATCGCCTCATGGTGGTCCGGAAACTGCTGGCCGATCTGGAAAAGGCTGTTGAATAGTCCTGCATTGTCACATCTCGGTCGTGCCCTTGTCCTCGCCGTCGGTCTGTGGATGACGGTTCCGTCCCTGCATGCGCAGGTCCTGGATACCCGGGTACTCTCGGATGATGGAACGACGGTCCGGATTGCGTTCGACGTGGATTGGCCAACGTCCCTGCAGTCGGCCGTGGATTCCGTGGGGTTCGTGGCGTGGTCACCCATTGAAGTGGAGTCGTTTTCGGCCGGGATGGAGGTGGTATCCGCGGAAGTGGCGTTGAGCGGGCTGGAGCGGCCTTCGGTACGTATTGTCCAGCGCGATTTCGAGACGGTCACGGTCCGGAATCCGGGGGATGCGGAAGATGCGGAAAATGCTGAAGTCTGGATGGGCGATCCGGGATACAACCGGACCCGCCCGGTGGTGCATGTGTTTGCGCGGATGGTGCACATGGATGCGTCGACCGGGGTGCTGCTTCGGATGCGTCGCCTGGTTGTGGACGTCGACCGGCCGGAGCCGGTGGATGGCATCCTGGGCAAAGCGGGTGGGAATCGCGGTATGGACCGCGGCATTCCGCAGAGTGTCTTGTCCGATGGTACGTTGTTCCGCCTGCCCGTGACCGAACCGGGCGTGTTCGCCGTGGACCGGGCCCTGATTGCGGCCCTCGGTTTGAATCCGGACACCATCGATCCGGCGGCGGTACGGATACTGGGCAACGGGGGGGCACCCCTGCCGGCCCTGAATTCAGCGCCAAGGCCCCAGGATGTCCTGGAACAGGCGGCCCTCCGGACGGGTGCCGGGGATGGCCGCTTCGATGCGGGTGACCGGGTCGTTTTCTGGGCCAAAGGTCCGCGAGGGTGGACCTGGGGGGCAAACGGCTTCGAACATTATGTGCATCCGTTCTCGAACGAGAATGTGTATTTCCTGAAGGTGGATGTGTCGGCCGGTCCGCTGGCCGAAACCGTCGCCTTTCCCGATTTGACAGGGGTAGCTGTCCTGAATTCGGTTCCGGAGCGGTATGTCCTGGACGTGGAGGAGTTCAATTGGTCGCGCGAGCACGGATCGGGGCACGACTGGATGTCGAATACGCTTCGTTCGGGCGGCAGCAGGACGTTCCTGTCCGGTGTTGAGCTGCCGGGGTTGGAGGCCGGCCCCGTGGATTTCCACGCCCGGGTGGCCATTGCCTCCAACCCGCGTGCCACCGTGGCGTTCGAGTCCGATGGACAGATCCTTGCGCAACGGACGGCCCCGGCACCGACCCTGAACGGAGCGGAATTCCCGTCCGCGATTCCGGCGGAGCTGATGTTCAGCAAATCCATGGTGGCGGGCGAGCCACTCAATCTGACCATGCGGTTGCTGGAGCAGGTGAACGATCCACAGGCGGCCCTCGATTGGGTCCGCGTGACGTATTCACGCACACTCACGGCCCGGAACGGCGTACTGGCGTTCACGACGCCCCCGGATGCGAACGGGCCGGTCGAGTTCGTGCTGGGCGGTTTTGCCTCGCGCCCGCTGGTTCTTGACGTGACCGGGGGAAGGGCTTCGGTCTTCCACGAGGTGTCATCGGCCGGTTCGGCATGGCGCCTGCAGTTGTCGGCCGCGCAGTTGGAGACAGGACCACGGGAGTTCGTGGCCTTCCTGCCGAGTGCGGCGCAGACCCTGACGGCGTCCCTGTTCCGCGACGTCGAAAACCAGAACCTGCGGGCCACCATCGGACTGCCCCATTTCATTGTGGTGGCGCCCGAAGCCTTCCTGGACGCCGCGAACCGGCTGGCGGATCACCGGCGGGCAGAGGGCATGCGCGTGGCCGTGGTTACACCCACCGCCATCTACAACGAGTTTTCCGGGGGCGTGACCGATGTGCGCGCCGTGCGGGACCTGTTCAAGTTCGTGTACGACCAGGCATCGACCGACGCGGACCGGCTGAAGTATGTGCTGCTGTTCGGCGACGGGCATTTCGACTACCGGGGTCTGTCCGGATTCCAGGGCGCGCTGTCGAATCACATCCTGCCTTACGAGACAGAGGAAACGCTGAATACCGATGCATCCTACACGTCGGACGACTATTTCGGCCTGTTGGATGACAACGAAGGCGTCTGGCGCTATACCGGTCTGACGGGCACGACATTCGAGCGGGTGGATATCGGAATCGGTCGGTTGCCCGTGCAGACGGAGGCGGAGGCCCAGACGGCCGTGGACAAGATCCTGGCCTACGACGCGCAGGCGTCCCTGGGCTCCTGGCGGTCCATGTACACCGTCATGGCGGACGACGGACCCACCGGCCTTTCCGGTCAGCAGAACGACGACGATCTGCACATGGCCAACATCGACCAGGTGGCCCGGCTGCTCGAGGAATCCCTGTTCCCACGCATCAATGTGGAGAAGATCTACGCGGAGAGCTTCGAACGGGTGTTCCAGAATGGATTCCGGATTCCGGGCGCGCGTCAGGAGGTGCTGGGTGCGTTGGACCGGGGCACGCTCGTGTTCAATTACTCGGGACATGGCGGCCCGAACGGGCTGGCCCAGGAATCCGTTTTCACGAAGGAGGATGCCGGATCGCTGGCGAACGGGGACCACATGTCCATATTCATCACGGCCACCTGCTCCTTCGGATGGTGGGACCTGGAGGACACGCAGAGTGGTGCAGAAGTCCTGCTGGCCAACCCGAACGGGGGAGCCGTCGCGGTCTTTACCATCGTGCGCCTGGCTTACACGTCGGGCAGTCAGACCACGCTGAATGCGGGGCTGAACCGGGCATTCAACATCGAGATGTTCTCCATGGATGACGATGGTGAGCCCCGGCGTCTGGGGGACATCCTGCGCGAGACGAAGAACACGGGGGTGGGCCTGGAAGGCAACAGCCGCAAATTCGGGCTGCTGGGTGATCCGACCATCCGTCTCGGCATTCCCCGGAACGACGTGGCGGTGGAACGCCTGAACGGCGTGGATCTGACATCCGGGACGGGACAGATGAAGGCGTTGGACCGGACCCTCATTGAGGGGCATGTCCGCCGCCCCGACGGATCCGTTCGCACGGATTTCAACGGCACGGTGGCACTGACGGTGTTCGATGCCGAACGAGAGGTGCCCATCATCCGTCGGCGATTCATGCCGACTCCCTACTATACGACCCGGGAAGACCTGATCTGGCGCGGGGAGGTGGAGGCGGTGGCCGGCGCGTTCAGTGCCGAGTTCGTGGTGCCCAAGGATATTTCCTATTCCAACGAGCCGGGGCGTATTTCCGCCTATGCTTCCGACGCCCTTGAGGACGCCCTGGGCTATTCCCAGCAATTCGTGGTGGGCGGCACGGCGGCGAATCCGCCGAACGACGTCGAGGGGCCTGAAATCCGGCTGTTCCTGAACGACACGACGTTCGTGGATGGCGGATCGGTGGCTCCCGACCCCACACTCATTGTCCGGCTTTACGACGAAAGCGGAGTGAACACCGTGGGCACCGGCGTGGGACATGAAATGTTACTTGTGGTAGATGCGGACCAATCCGGCGCCGTGGATATTGCCTCGGCCTTCCAGGCAGATCGCAATTCGTTCCAGCGCGGCGAGGTGCAGTGGCCCCTGGAAGACCTGGATCCCGGCCCGCACACGCTGCAGGTCCGGGCCTGGGATGTGCTCAACAATTCGAGAACGGAAGAAATGTCGTTCTCGATCGCAAACGATGAGGTATTGAGCGTAGTTGATGTGTATAACTACCCCAACCCCATGAACCGGGAAACCCGGTTCGTGTTTGAACATAATCAGCCGACCGGGACTCCGGCGAGTGTGGACGTACGAATTTTCACGCTCAACGGTCGTCTCATCCGGACCATACCTTCGGAAGAGGCGTTGCCAGGGGGTGTACTGGGAAGCGGTCCTGTCCAGATCCATTGGGATGGACGGGATGCCGACTTCGACCGACCGGCAACGGGCGTCTACCTGTACCACATCCGCGTGGAAACACGGAAAGCGGACGGAACCCGACAGGTGAGCGAACACATTGAGAAACTGGCCATTATCCGATAGATCCCTATAGACAAAGCGCTACAGAAACCGTTTTCCTCAACGCAAAGAGCAAATCCATCATGTCGGGTATCATTCGGAAAGGAGTCCTTCTTCTGGTCACTTCCTTGGTCTTCCTGCTTCCGCAGGCTTCATTCGGGCAGGCCGGTACGTCGGCGGTCGTTTTCCTCAAAATCGAGCCGGACAGCCGGGCCGCGGGAATGGGCAACGCCGGTGTCGCCCTGGCCGACAACGCCAGTGCCATATTCTGGAATCCGGCCGGTCTGGCCTTCCAGGAAGGCACCGAAGCCTCCATCACGCACTCCAACTGGCTCCCGGAATTCAACGCGGGCCTGTTCTACGAGTATCTCGTGGCCAAACACCGCGTCCCCGGCTGGGGTACGTTCGGTGCACATTTGACCTACCTGTTCCTCGGTGAGAACGATGGTCGTGACGAGCAGAACAACCCGACGGGCACGTTCCGTTCCTACGACCTGGCCACGGGTCTGTCGTACGGCGTGAAGCTGAACGAGCGGTTCGGCGTTGGATCGAGCCTTCGCTTCATCTATTCCAACCTGGCCCCCGGACAGACGGTGGGCGCACAGCAGACCAAGGCCGGTATTTCCACGGCGTTCGACCTGGCCGCCCTGTACCGCAGTCGTCCGTTCTCCATGGGCGGGGAAATGAAGGGTACCCTTTCGTTGGGCGCCAACCTGGCTAACATGGGCCCGAAAATCCAGTACTCGGACAACGCCCAGGCCGATCCCATCCCGACCAATCTCCGCATTGGCTATGCCTTCCGGATGGATTTCGACGAGTTCAACTCGCTCACGCTGGTTACGGATTTCAACAAGGACCTCATCAGCTATTCCGGTGAAGGAGAAGACCGCGAGGCCGATCCGTTCTACAAGGCCATTTTCTCGTCCTGGTCGTCGGTAAGCGTCCAGACGAATCCGCTTTCCGAGGATGACGCCGAGTTCAAGACGCTTTCGGTGCTCGACCAGATGACCATCGGAACCGGCCTCGAGTACTGGTACAACAACCAGTTCGCGCTTCGGTCCGGTTACTTCTACGAGAACCCGGACAATGGAAACCGCCAGTTCCTGACGCTCGGCGCCGGTGTCCGCGTCAACGTGATTGGAGTCGACTTCTCGTATATTTATGCGCTCGAAGAAGATTCCCCGTTGTCCAACACCATGCGGTTCTCCCTCCTTGTCAATTTTGCCAAATAGGGCGTCTCGAAGCTTCGTTCTCCTGAGCGGGCTCCCCGCATTCCTCGTCCTGGCATTCGTCCCGCTCCTGGCTTCCGCCCAGGAGGTCTATGACGTCGTAGCCCTCCGGGTTGAGTTCCAGGCCGACACCACGCGTTTCACGACGGGGGACGGTACGTTCGGCGGGAATCTGTTCGGTGAGGCCGCGCCCCCGAAAGTCGACCCATTGCCGCATGACGCCGGGTATTTCGCGGCGCATCTGACGTTCCTGGAGAATTATGTCCGGCGCGTCTCGGACGGGAAGGCGGAGGTGCGGACGCATCTCCTCCCGGACATCGTTCGCGTATCCGGCAAAATGGGTGCGTACAGCCCCACCGGATTCGACAGCAATTCGGACGAGGAACTCGAGAAACTGGCGAGGCTGCCGGTGGAGGCCTGGGCGTTGGCCGAGGCGTCCGGAGTCGCGTTGCCGGCCGGATTGGATCCGGATCGCACCGCGTTCCTGATTTTCCACGCGGGGGTGGGTCGGGACATCGAGCTCGTGGGCACGACGCTCGACAAGACGCCGGAAGACCTGCCGTCCATTTTCTTCAACCGCGCGTCGTTTGACCGGCTGGGGGTGACGCCGCCGTCGGTCTCGGGCATGACGGTCGAGAACACGATCCTGCTGCCGCGCACGGAGACCCGGCTTGGATTCGATTTCCTGGCCGATGAGCCGTTCCTGATTGAATTGTCCATCAATGGACTCATGGCGGCGAGCTTCCTGAATTTCCTGGGTGCGCCGGACCTGTTCAATACGGAGACGGGGGATTCGGCGATCGGGCCGTTCGGGGTCATGGATGCGCTCGGGATCTTTGCGTTTCGCGGACTTTTCCCTCCCGAGCCGTCGGCCTTCACGAAGCGGTTCCTGGGATGGGATACGACACTGGAGGCGGCGCCTCTGACCGCGGAAGGGCAGACCTATGGCCTGCGCCACTCGGGGGATGCGTTGCGCAACGACATGCTTCGTGTGCCGATTTCCGATGCCGAGTACTTCCTGGTGGAAAACCGGCATCGCGATCCGGACGGCGACGGGGTCCGGATGACCGTCTGGACCCATGAGGGCGTGAAGGAGGTGGTGTTCGCGAATGGCGCAGAGGATTTCAACGACGTCACGATTTCCGGTTTTCCGGGTGGCGTCGTCATGGATGTGGATGATTTTGACTTTGCCCTGCCCGGTGGGATTGATGAAAACGGAAATGCGTTGTTGGGCGGGGCGCTGGTTTGGCACGTGGACGAGAACCGGCTGCGACAGACCCTGCAGGCGAACCGCGTGAATGCCGATCCGGACGCCCGGAGTGTGGACCTGGAAGAGGCGGATGGGGCCCAGGACATCGGTTTTTCCGGCGGTGGTGGTTTTTTTGGCCCCAATTTCGGCCTGGGGACGCCCTTCGACTTCTTTTTCGAGGGCAATCCCGTTTCGGTCCGGACCACGCGTGGCCAGGATATCCGGCTGTATGAGAATCGGTTCGGAGCAGGCACGTATCCCGACGCGCGATCGAATGCCGGAGGGGAAGCGCGGCTGTCCATTGAGGACTTTTCGGTGCCCGGGCCGGACATGACGGTTCGTGTGGTTGGTGTGGCCACGACGTTGGCGTCGCTTCCGGACCAGAGCGTCGCGCTCGACGCGGGGACAGGGAGCCTGCCGCCGGATGCGTATTTCGTCCGTATCGGTCGCGCCGGCACGGTGGGATGGTTGGGAGCCGCGAAGTTGCAGGCGGGTGTCTACCGGCTGGTTTCAGAAACCGGAGCCAGCCGGGATGTGCTCGGACAACCGGTGATCACGTCGGCGGGCGCGGTGGCCATCCGTGACGGACAATTTGTCCGCTGGGACGGCACGGCCGCGGAGCCTGTGTCGCTCGGCGGTGGCGCGACCGCACCCATCCTGGAGGTGACCACGGACATCGTAGGTGGTCCGAATGGTTCGTGGATGGCCGGTGTCCTCTTGGCCGACGGATTGTATGGTCGCCTGGCTTTCAGGGACGGGACCCATGACCTTGAGCCGGTATCCGGCCGCATGCTGGCCATCGGGGTCGCGCCCGACGGCCAGCGGATGGAATTATTGGCGGATCGTGTGCAGGTGGACGGCGTCGACGCCTGGGTGCTGCCCCGGCCGGTATCGGGCAGTGCGCAGGTGGTCTTCGGACAGGATGCGGACGGTCCGACGGCGGTGGTCGTGGATGGCTCGGCGATGCGGTTGGGGGCGGAAGGCCGCGTGGATGCCCTGGCCGTGCCCTGTGCGGCGGACGCGGGGCACCTGGTGGATCTGGACGGGGACGGCTGGTTGGAGACCGTGGTGGCCTGTACCGAATGGGTCTGGGTGTTTTCCCGGACCGGCGCAGTGATGGATGGCTTCCCGGTCGCGTTGCCTGCTGCGTTTGCCGGTGGGCTGTCGGTATGGAACGCATTGAATGATGTGCGCGGCGGATTCATGATGCGACTCATGGATGGTTCGCTCATGGCCTGGACCTGGGACGGCGCGGGTTCGGTTCCGGCGGGATTCCCGCTGTCGGCCGGTCTCGTCGCGCCGGCTGCGCCGGTGTTGCTGGACGATGCATTGTATGCCGTCTCGGGGGGCGGGCGGGTGTCCGCCTGGAGGGCGCCCGCGCTCGCGGGCGCCCGACTGACCGACGAGGCCGGCAACCAGCGCGGTGCCGGTACCGACGTCCGGTACCACGGCAACCGTCGATTCGTGGAGGCGGACGCCCCGCCCGCCCCCACATCCCCGTCGTCCCGTCTGTTGGTCCCGGATGACGTCTACAATTGGCCCAACCCCGTCCAGGACGGCGTGACGCGACTGAGGGCCGGTGTGACCGAGCAGGCCGACGTGCGCATGCAGGTGGTGGATCTGGCGGGCCGGATTGTTGAAACCATGGATCTGGGCACACTGCCGGCCGGCGGTGTGGCCGAGGTGGTCTGGACGCCGAGCGTGGGCAGCGGCATCTACATGGTCCGCGTGGAAGCGACCGGAGCCGCCGGCCGCACCGATACGCATATGTACAAACTGGCCATCATCCGATGACGAAGCGCACAGCATGGTTCGTTCTGCTCCTGGGCGCTTTGGGTGTCCTGCCGGTAGCCGCACAGGTGTCGCCGTCGTTCTACGACTATACCCGGCCGGATCTGGATTGGAAAACCATTGAAACGGAGCATTTCCTGGTGCATTTCCACTCGGATGCAGAAGGAACGGGGTCGCGGACGGCCCGGGTGGTGGCCCAGGTCGCCGAAGACGTGTACGGTCCGTTGACCGATCTGTACGAGTATCGGCCCGACACGAAGGTGTCTATTGTGCTGAAGGACTACGAGGACTACTCGAACGGAGCCGCCTACTTCTTTGACAACGTCATTGAAATATGGGCTCCTGCGCTGGATACGCCGTACCGGGGTGACCACAATTGGCTCCGGAATGTGATTGCGCACGAATTCCTGCACATGATCCAGGTGCAGAAAACCATGAAGACAACGCGGCGCATCCCCTTCCTGTACCTGCAGGTCCTGGATTATGAGGATGTCCGTCGTCCCGACGTGCTGTACGGTTTTCCGAATGTCCTGGCGACGTATCCCGTACCCATCCTGAACAATCCGGCCTGGCTGGCCGAGGGAACGGCCCAGTTCCAGCGCGAAGCGTGGGGCGACGACCGGTGGGACAGTCACCGCGACATGCTGCTCCGGACGCAGGTGGCCGCCGGGACGGAACTGACACTCGCCGAAATGGGCGGATTCTATTCGCACACGAGCCTCATGCGGGAGTCGGTCTACAATCACGGGTTCGCCTTCACGCAGTACCTGGTGGGTCGGTTCGGGGAGGATGCGGTCCGCGAAATCAGCCAGGCGCTCGCGAATACGACCACCTTCACATTCAAGGAGGCGGCGCGGGATGCATTCGGCGTGGATGGTCAGACGCTGTACGACGATTGGATGGCGTCCATCCGACCCCACTACCAGGAACTCGAGCAACGGACAGGTGAGCCGGCGTGGTCCATCGTGGAGCCCGACGGGTTCAACAACTTCCATCCCGTGGTGAGTCCGGACGGACAGCGCGTGGCCTATCTCTCGAACAAGGGGGAGGACTTCAGCCGGACCGGCGTGTACGTTCGTGACCTGGATGCGGCGGGGAACCCCGTCGGTGCGGCGCGGCTGCTGGGCGGATTGCACGTGGAGGGCGCGGCGGTCTGGACGTGTGCCTTCGGGCACCGGATTGTCCAGCGGGCGTCGGGACCGATTGCATGGACGCCGGACGGGTCCGGTCTGGTCTATTCCCGTGCGAAGGATACGGCCAAGGGGTACCTGTACAGCGACCTGTTCCGCTATGATTTCGTGACCGAGGAATCCGAACCGCTGACCACCCACGAGCGGGCAGATTCTCCGGTCTATTCGCCGGACGGAAAGGAACTGGCGTTCGTTTCGCACTTCGACGGGACGACGAATCTGAAGGTCCTGACCCTGGCGACCGGCGAAATACGCCCGCTTACGACATTCGAGGACGGCTCCCAGGTGACCGATCCCGCATGGCATCCGGACGGGGAGTGGCTCTGGTTCGCCTACGGGCGCCTGCATGGCCGGGACCTGTACCGCGTGCATGCGCAGGACGGTCGTATGGAGGTCATGCGCGACGGACCGGAAGATGAGCGCTCGCCGACCTTCGACACCCAGGGTCGACTCGTCTACGTTTCGGATAGATCGGGCATCTTCAATCTCTACCGCACGACCGGGGATTCGAGGGGCGGGAGCGCCGATGTGGCGTTGACCAACGCCTTCGGAGGCGCCTTCATGCCGGACGTCGCGCCCGATGGACGAGTGGTGTTCTCGGCGTACGAAGCCGACGGATACAAGATTGCCCTGCTGGAGGAGCCGGAGGACCGTGAAGCCGGACTGGACGCCGCCCCCCCGGCCTATACCGCCCCCGACGTATTCATGAAGGCACGCGTGGCCGACTTGCGTCCGACCACGGACGACAGCCATATCCGGGCCACGGATACCGGGTTTTCCGACTACTCGCCGGTGTTCACATCATTCAGCTTTCTTCCCGTGCTCCGCCTGGACCAGTACATCTCCCGGCGCCGCACGCGGACCGACGTGGTATTGCCGGACCGGACCCGCCTGGAGACGCTGTGGCGAAATACGAAGGTCGGATTCTATACCGGCACGCGGGAAGTACTGGGCGGCATGAGCTTTTTCGGGGGCGTGCTCGTATCGCCGGGCTCGACGCCCGCCAATTCGTTCTCGGATTTCTGGGCGCCCTCGAATCTCCTGAAAGTGGAGCGGGACGTGTTCCTGCAGTTCGACTTCGGCAAGGGGATTTCGCTGGTGCCGTACCGGTGGTCGCCGCAGTTTTCCGTGGAACTCTTCAACGTGCGTCGGAACGTGGAAAACGGCCTTTCGGTGGAAGAATTCCCCTGCACGGCCTGCTATCCGGCCACGTCCCTCGCGGATTTGTCGTACAACCTGTGGGAGCTGGGTTTCCTGGCCCGCAGCAAGGTGAACCGGGCGTTGTTGTTGGAGGCCGGATACCGCTACAGCCCCTACAGGGTGACCACGGAACGGTTCTTCAGCCAGGAGTTGCTGCAGTCCATTCCCGAGAATTCGTCCCGGTATTTCATCGGGAAATCGCTGCACCTGACCAGCTATCATGAGGCATTCAAGGCCTACCGGGACATGGATGTGGTCCCGCACGGCATGCGATCGGAAATCACGCTGCAGCGGGAAGCCGGCAGCCTGTTGGACCGGTTCGACCTCGAGGACGGTTTCCTGCGCCCGGTCTATACGGACGATGTCATCCATCGCCTGACGGTGGACGCCCGTGGAGGCTTCCGGTTGCCGGGTGGGCCGGCGGTGGGCGCGCATGGCGTGGGCATCCGCTTCCGGGGCAGCACCATCCTGGGCGGCCCGGTGGATGATTTCTATGACGATTATGTGGGCGGGCTTACCGGTGCGCGCGGCTATCCCTTCTATGCCCTGGGCGGCAATGAATCCCTCTGGCTTCAGTTGGGCTACACCTTCCCGCTCGCGCCGCGCGTGAGCCGCCAGGTCCTGTGGCTGCATGTGGACAAGATCTATGCGCGGGTGTATGCCGATGCCGCCACGGCGTGGAGCGGTTCGTGGCCTGGCATGGAAAACGTCCGAAAAGATGTCGGAGCGGAGATCCGATTCGGTCTCGGTTCGTTCTACCTGCTTCCGACGGCCGTTTTCGTCAGCGGAACCTATGGCCTGGATGCGTTCGATTTCCAATTGGACGACGGGTTTGTGACGCCGGACGGACAGAGTTCGGTCCGCTACGGGAAATCCATGCAATGGCATGTAGGCGTTCTTTTTGGATTCGATCAGTTGTAGGGAAGACAATGGACAGTACAATCGTACTCTGGATGGGGATGGGGATGATTGCCGTCGGGGCAGGCTTCCTGTACGTCCTGTTCAAGGACAACCCCGCACGCAGGCCCCGGGACCTGATGGAATGGACCGGTACGGTGCTGTCGGTCCTGCTCATAGTCGCTGCCGCGGCGCTGATTGCCGTATCCCGGCAGACCGGGTCCAATGCGGCTGAAGGCCAGGCCACGGCTACGCCGTCCACGTTCCAGGACATGATCATCGAGGCACCGGCCGGGAATTTCAGCTTCACGGGGCTGGATTCAGGGGCCACAGCCGACCTGGATGCGTACCGGGGCAAGGTGGTCCTGCTCAATTTCTGGGCCACCTGGTGTGCTCCGTGCCTGGAAGAAATTCCGGCGTTGAACCGACTGCAGAAGAAATACGGGGAGGACGGATTCGTGGTGCTCTCCATTTCGGATGAGGACCCCGGGATCCTGAAAGCCTTCGAAGCCCAACTGCCCCTGGATACGGAATCGGTTTACGTGGATTTCGGCATGGACTTGCCTGTGCCGTTCCGCGGCGCATTCGATATCCGTCCAACGTCGTTTGTCGTGGACCGGGAGGGGACCGTGCGGCGGTACATCCTGGGCAACCGCCCCTACGACTTTTTTGAAACCGCCATCCAACCGTATCTGTGATTCGTCTTCTCTGGGTAATCGCGGTGCTCGGCGTGGGGGCTTCGGCATGGGTCGCCCCGACCGCCAATGCACAGGTCACGCAGGCATCCTTCCGGGCGGATTTCCTGGGGGGGCAGTCGGACCGGTTGGGGATGCGGACGGACCGGACGGAGCGCAGCGTGCCGCTGGCCTTCGTGATGTCGGCCGTCTTGCCGGGAGCCGGTCAGGCTTACAATCGGGACTGGGTCAAAGCGGCTATCGGTCTTTCCGTGGAAGCGGCGGCCATTACGGCGTACTCCATCATGCGGACGCGCGGTCTCCGGATGGAGGACGATTTCCGTGACTTCGCCCACCGGGATTGGTCGCCAGGTCGCTATGGCATGTATCTGAACGACTATACGGATTATCTGAACCTGGAATTCAATGCGGGTATAGATGTGCCGCGTGTACACGTACCCGGCCAGGTGGATTTCACGCGTCCCGACGCGTGGACCTCTGCCGACGAGGCTGCGGTGGCCCAGATGGTTTCCGAAATCCGCACCGTGGAGCGGAACCTGTTCCATGCAGAGACGGGTGCCGCGCTGTCCCATCAACTCCCTACGTTCGCGTCCCAGCAGTACTACGAATTGATCGGCAAGTACTTCCAGTTCGCACCGGGTTGGGACGATTATCCGGAGTGGGGCAACCTGGAGGACGGCTTCACGCAGGCCATTGACCCGGTCATGACGGGGCCCGGCGGGACCAAGCCGAACGTATCGGCCAAGTTCTACGCCTACGCCGACGACCACGGGCAGGCACAGGATCTGCTCCGGTCGGCGAGTCGTATGTCCTTCATCTTCATCCTGAACCATCTGGCGGCCGGCATTGACGCGGCCATCAGTGCGAAGCTCCACAACGACCGGCTGGACACGCGGATGGGCATGACCTATGGCCCGGGCGGACGGATGGAGCCGGTAACCACGGTGGCGTTCCGGTTCTGATCCTGCGTGGAACAGGCGTCCGGGGCCGACTCTCGCATCGGTCTTGATTTGCTGGCGCGGGGGTGCAATCTTGGGGCGACCTCAAAACCAAACCCCGTCGCCTCATGCCCTGGTACAAGAAGCTTCACTGGCAGATCATCATTGGCCTCGTTCTGGGCCTGCTTTTTGGCGTTCTGTCGGCGGTCATGGGGTGGAATGCCTTCACGTCCGACTGGATCGCACCCTTCGGCACCATCTTCCTCAACCTGTTGAAGTTGATTGCGGTGCCGCTCATCCTGGCGTCGCTCATAACAGGAGTGGCCTCGCTGTCGGATCTCAGCAAACTGAGTCGGATAGGCGGGAAAACGATCGGCATCTACATGTTGACCACCGTGATCGCGTTGGTCATCGGTCTCACGATCGTGAACGTCATGCAGCCGGGCAAGACGGTACCGCCTGATATGCGGGAGCGCCTTGAGGCCACCTATGGCGGTGACGCGAGTGCCCGCACGCTGCTGGCGGACCAGGCCAAGGAGCGCGGACCACTGCAGGCGCTGGTTGACATCGTACCGGAGAACATCCTCGGTGCCGCCGGGGACAACCGGAACATGCTCCAGGTGGTGTTTTTCGCGCTGTTTGCAGGGATCGGTCTGCTCATGATCCCGGCGAACAAGGCGAGGCCCATGATCGAGTTCTTCGACAGTCTGAATGATCTCGTCATCAAGCTGGTGGAAATCATCATGATATCGGCGCCAGTGGGGGTTTTCGCCCTCATGGCAGACACCATTGCCAGTATTGCCGGGGATGACCTCTCCGAGATCCTGGAGTTGCTGGGGGCGCTCGGCTACTACATGATCGCGGTCATCCTGGGCCTGTTCCTCCACATGCTCATCACCTACACCGGGATGATCAAGTTCTTGACGCCCCGTACGCTCAAACAATTCTACCGGGCCATGGGGCCTGCCCAGCTGGTTGCCTTTTCCACCTCCTCCAGCGGCGCGACGCTGCCGGTGACCATGGAGCGGTGCGAGAAGGAGCTCGGCGTAAGTGAAGAGATCTCGTCCTTCGTGTTGCCGCTCGGGGCCACCATCAACATGGACGGAACCGGGCTGTATCAGGCGGTCGCCGCCGTGTTCATTGCCCAGACCCTGGGCATGGACCTCAGTCTCGCGGCGCAACTCACCATCGTGTTGACGGCCGTCCTGGCGTCCATCGGCACGGCGGCGGTGCCCAGTGCGGGGATCGTCATGCTGGTCATTATCCTGGAGGCGGTGGGCGTGCCCAGCGCCGGGATTGCCCTCATCCTGGGTGTGGACCGGATCCTGGACATGCTGCGCACGGTGACCAACGTGACGGGTGACGCAGCCGTAGCCACGGTGGTGGCGGCAAGCGAGAACCAACTGGAACCCATCCCAGCCTGATCCTTCTGGGTCCCAATTTGGGATTTTATGAGACCGGAGCCTCGAAAACGTTGCATTGCAACGATTTTCGGGGCTTTCGGCGTTTTTGGCATCATCTTCGAAAGAGCACCATACAGTTCATTGCTGTGTTGATGCCTCTCCGCAGTAACTGTACCTCCTGGTGTCAGTCGGGCGGGATCCTTCGGGGTCCCGCCGACTCTCCCTCACGCCAGGAGCCTGCCGTTACCAAAGAGAAAAAAAAGCCCCGAACAGTTTGCAGAAACTATTCGGGGCGTGTGCGCTTGAGAGGATTCGAACCTCCGACCTTTGGAACCGGAATCCAACGCTCTATCCAACTGAGCTACAAGCGCATCGGGCGGAAATATAGCACATGAACGACAGCGACGGCAATTCGTGCCCGACCAAGTTTGTGCAAAACCGATTCACCCGAGACATGGTATGACCGATACCGCCCTCATCAAGCAATTCAAATCGGATCCGGCTTCCGGCTATGCCGATCTGCTTGATCACTACACCCCTGTGATCCTGAGGATGATCCGGCGTTTCCTCACCGATCCGGATGAGATGATGGAAACGTACACGGCCATCTGTGAACGGCTCCAACACGACGACTACAAAGCGCTGCGCCAATTCCGGATAAACAGCGAGTTGACGCCGTGGCTGAGTGTCGTGGTGGCCAATGCGTGCCGGGACCGTTTCCGGAAGAACCGGGCGACGTCCATGCCCAATTCGGTCGTCTCAAAATTGGACAACACGGAAAAGTACATTTTCAAGTGCTACTACCAGGACCACATTCCCCAATCGGAAATCCCTGAACTGGTGTCCGGAAATATGGGTGTACAGTGTTCGAGCGTCGAGGTCAGCCGGGCGCTGGCCAAGATCGACTCCATGTTGTCCACGAACAAGCGCTGGCATCTGCTGGCGGCCCTCCGCGCCAACCGGCCGACGCTCTCCCTGGAAGACCTGAACGACATCGGCATTGCGCCCCCCTCGCGGGCCGACAGTCCCGACCACGTGGAAGATGAGGAAGAGGAGCGCGTGGATTTGCTGAACAGTGCCATCGGCGAGCTGGATCCGGACGATCAGCTGCTGGTCCTGTTGCGCTTCGAGCACGGCATGCGTGCCGAGCAGATTGCGAAGATCATGCACTTCGACAACCACAAGTACGTTTACACACGCATCCGGACCATCATCAACCGATTGCGGAAGAGCATGACCGTGGACGCCTGAACGCGCGGCCGACTTGCGCGTATGCGCCGCTCGTCCATCCAACCTGTCGCGCCGTGACCGATTCCCATCTGCTGTATGACGGCCGCTTGGAACGCGCCCGTTTCCACCCGCTTCTGGCCGCCCTGCTCGGGTTGGTCCTGGCGTTCGTGCTGTTCCAGGGTATAAGCACCATCACGGCCATATTCATGCTCGTGTTCGTGCGTGGGGTGGGCCTGGATGCCCTCCTGACGGATCTTCCTGCCGTGCTCGAACAATATGCCGGCGACTTGATTGTCGGAAATACCGTGGGGCAAGTATTCGGTCTGCTCCTTCCGGGGATCTGGTTTGCCCGTCTCCACAGCTCGACCTGGCCGGCATTCCTCCGGCTCCGTGGCACGGATGCCCGATTCCTGGTGTTGTCGCTGCTAGGCCTGCTGGCCATCATTCCGGTCGTGCAGGTCCTCGGTTCCTGGAGCGACCTGTTGCCCTGGCCCGACAGCATCCGGGCATTCGAGAAGCAACAGATGGATCTCATTGAACGCATCCTCATGCGTGATTTCCCGCTGGCGTTCTCCATTTCCATGCTCGCATTGACGCCCGCCATCTGCGAGGAAGTCCTTTTCCGTGGATACGTCCAGCGGCAGGCCGAACGCAGTCTTGGCATCTTCTGGGGTATTGCCTTCTCCGGCATCGTTTTCGGATTGTACCACCTCCGGCTTACGCAGGCATTGCCCCTGTCCGTACTCGGCATTTTCCTGGCGTGGATCACGTGGCGTTCCGGAAGTCTGATCCCCGCCATCCTGGTGCATCTTGCCAACAACTCATTTGCGGCCATTCTGGGTAAAATGTCCGCCACGGGACAATTGGAAGCGGATCTGGAAACTTTCGAGATGCCCATGTCTATCTTCTTCGTGTCCCTGGTTGTGCTGGTCGTGGTCATCCTGGCCATGAACCGCATACCTACCCACGGAGAGGAACCCTATGCCGAAAAAACCGAAGACCGTTGACGGGTGGATTTCCGTGTTCGCCACGGGAACGGATTATGAAGCGTCCCTGGTCAAGGACCGGCTTGTGGATGCGGGTATTACGGCCGTCATCCATTCGCGCCGCGATCACGCCTACAGCCTGAACGTGGGGGCCATGTCGGACATTCACGTCATCGTGCAACCCGAGCACCGGGCCGCGGCGGAAGAGCTGCTCCGATCCTCGCGGATATCGGACGCCGACCTGGAGGCGGCGGCCATGGCCGCCGACCCCATCCTCGGGGAGGACCCTGCGTGAGCAACAACCTCAAGCGGATCCTGACAGCCATCGTTGGCATTCCGCTCGTTCTGGGTGCGCTGTATGCAGGCGAAGAGGCCCTGTGGGTCGTCGTGGCAGTCATCGCCCTCGGTGCCCAGTGGGAGTTCCTGACGCTCCTGGAGCATCGTGAGTGGCCTGTGGACCGTTTCTGGGCACTGTTGGCGGCCGTCGGGGTCCTGTCCCGCTCCTGGTTTCCGGATTGGGGGCTGGCCGTGACCGGCGTGGGCATGCTGTATGTGGCCTGGTTGCTCCGAAAGGGCGTGGAGGGTCGTCCGCTTGAGCGGATGGCCGGAACGCTGGTCAGTCTCGTCTATCCGGTGTTCCTGCTCTCCTTCATCCTGGATATCCGGGCCGGGGGTTCGTTCGCGCTTGTATTGCTGCTGTTCGGCATGATATGGGCCTGCGATACGGCCGCCTATTATACCGGCCGTTCGCTCGGGCGTCACAAACTTGCCCCGACCATATCCCCCAACAAGACATGGGAAGGCGCGGTGGGCGGCGTGCTCGGGGCGCTCCTGGTGGCCTTTCTGGTGCGCCACTTCTGGCTCCCGGGACTGACGCCTGTGGATGCGATGGGCCTGGCATTGATCGCCGGCGTCTTTGGACAGGCCGGTGATCTGCTGGAAAGTGCCCTCAAGCGCAGCGCCGGGGTCAAGGATTCAGGTACGCTGTTGCCGGGACATGGCGGCATGCTGGACCGGTTCGACTCCATCATCGTGGCCATGCCGCTGTATGCCGCTTGGCTCGTGCACGTGACGGGTCTGCTGGTGTAGCCGGAACGGCCGATGGGCCTTTCCGTACACGACTTCTGTTACGTCAAACTGCCGTATTCAACGCCGATATGGGACTTTTTGCACCCGGAAAGGGCTCGCGCCATCGCAGGTACTCCTACGAGCCCCGCTTCTACAACCCGGAGAAGGAGCAGCGACTCAAGCGCCGGATGCGCATAGAGTCCAAGGCCCGCCGCCGAAAGAGTCCGGCGGGATTGATCTATTTTGCCGTGCTGCTCGGATTCGCCATTTATGTCTACACCAAGCTCGGCTGAACCCATGTCTTCCACCGCGTCGGACGAAGGCGTCATGCGCGACGGCGTGATTGCCGTCATGCCGCCTACCCTGGCCAACAAGATTGCGGCTGGCGAAGTGGTCCAGCGACCGGCGTCGGTCGTCAAGGAGTTGGTGGAGAATGCCATTGATGCCGGCAGCACGCAGATTGAGATCGTATTGAAGGAGGCGGGCAGCGGTCTGGTCCAGATCATCGACAATGGGACGGGCATGAGCCCGGCCGATGCATCCACCTGCTTTCTTCGCCATGCCACGAGCAAGATCCGCTCGGTGGAGGACCTGGAGACCATCGGTACGCTCGGATTCCGGGGCGAGGCCCTCGCGTCCATTGCCTCCGTGTCTCAGATCGAACTCAGGACCCGCCGCCGGTCGGATGACGTCGGGACGCTGGTGCGGATGGACGGGGGGGACGAGCCCCGCATTGAACCGGCCGCCGCGCAGCCGGGCACGTCCATTTCCGTGCGCACATTGTTCTACAATGTCCCGGCCCGCCGGAATTTCCTGAAGCGTCCCCAGACCGAACTGAAGCACTGCGTGGACGTGGTCAGTGTGATGGCACTTTCATGGCCGGCTGTGGGATTCACGCTCACGCACGACGGACACGAACTGCTTTCGGTGAACGCGCAACCCGATGTCCCCTTTTTCGAAGCCCTGCAGAACCGGGCCCGGGAGCTTTCCGCGGTCCGGGATGGCGATGCGCTCATGGAGGTGGAGGAATCCACCAGCTATCTGACGGTGCGGGGTGTCCTCGGTTCGCCCGATGCGTTCCGGAAGTCGAGGGGCCAGCAATACCTGTTCGTGAACGGGCGCTATGTCAAGCACAGATACCTGGAGCACGCCGTGCTCTCGGCGTATGAATACCTGCTTCCGGAGGACACGTATCCGTTTTTCGTGCTCTTCCTGGACATTGATCCCCGGCACGTGGACGTGAACGTGCATCCCACGAAGGCCGAGGTCAAGTTCGATGATGAGCGGGGCGTCTACGGCATGCTCCGTGCCGTCGTCCGCCGGGCCATCAACTCGGCCAACTTCACGCCGGAATTGTCCGAAGGAACACCGCGGCTGGACATTGACCTTGGATTCAATCAGCGTCATGGTGGCACGCCTGGCGCCCGCGATTGGGTGGACCGGGAGCATCCCGGGCATGGCGTCCGGGATGCGGGTGGAAGCCCGACCGGCGCCTCCCGTTCCTCCTACGCCAGGCCGTCCGCCTCGTCCGCCCGGAGCATGGCGCCCACGTTCCTCGCATCGGATGAAGGGGGATTGGCAGGGTCCGCCGACCGCAGCGCCGAGCGCGACACCCGCAGTCCCGCCCAACTCCTGTGGCAGCTGCACGGGGCCTACATCCTGACGCAAATCCGGTCGGGGTTGGTCATCATTGACCAACAGGCGGCCCACGAGCGCGTCCTGTACGAGCAGTCCCGGAATACGCTGGTCGAGGGCATGGGCATGTCGCAGCAGCTGCTGTTTCCGCAGACGCTCACGCTCTCGCCGTCGGACCTGGCCCTGCTCGAGGAACTCATGCCCGATCTGCAGCGCCTGGGCTTCGAAATCGAGCCGTTCGGCGGTCGCAGCATCCTGGTCCGCGGCGTTCCGGCCGATATCCGCGCCGGGGACGAAAAGTCCATTCTGGGCGACGTCCTGGATGCCTTCGTGGCGCAGGACAACCTGGACGACCGGCGCGAGCGCCTGGCCCGGGCCATTGCCCGCAAGAGCGCCGTGAAGGCCGGCGTGCCCTTGAATGAGAAAGAAATGCGCGCGCTGATCGACCAGCTCTTCCAGTGCGACGATCCGTTCACCTCGCCCACCGGCCGCCCGACCATCGTAAAGTTGTCGGTGGACGAACTCCGCGACCGGTTCGAACGGCCATGAGCATGCTGGTCGGCGTAAGTGGTGGTGTGGATTCCATGGTCCTGGTGCACCTGCTGCACGCCAGTGGGCGGCGCGTGGAAGTCGCGCATGTGAACCACGGCCTGCGCGCGGGAGCCGATGCGGACGAGCAACTGGTCCGCGCCTGGTGCAGGGACCGCGACGTTCCCATTCATGTGCTCCGGTTGGACCATCCCCCGGCGACAGGCTCCATCCAGGCCTGGGCGCGCGACGAGCGGTATGCGCACTTCGTGCGCACCGCGCGGTCGCGCGCCCAGGCCGACGTTGCCGTGGCGCACCACGCTGACGACCAGGCAGAAACCGTGGCCCTGCAGCAGGCCCGCTCCGCCGGACCCGATGGACTGTCCGGCATGGCGCCGTCGCGTCCCTTGGCGCCCGGCATCGTACTGCATCGGCCCCTGTTGGCCTGGACCCGTGCGGACATCCTGGCCTACGCCCGGCGTCACGACATCGTCTGGCGGGAAGACCCCGGCAATGCCAACCCGGCCTACGCCCGCACCCGCGTCCGCGAACACTTGCGAACGGCCCCGCCACGCGCTGCCGCCGAGCTCCTGGAGACCGCTCGCGCCGCGCAGGCGCAAGTGGACGCCTGGCAGGCAGCGCTCCCTCGGGAATTGGTGCCACTCCTGGAGCGTAGTGCCCGGCCCGCCGGAGTTCCGGTGCCCGGGACAGCAGGCCTCCGGATTCCCCTCGAGCCGCTCCGCGCGCTCCCGGAGGACATGCGGGCCTGGTTCCTGTTGCGCCTGATGGACGGGTGGGGCCCTCGCCGCGCATCGATGGTCTCGGCCGTCACATCCCTGTTGGCGGCGCAGCCGGGAGTCACCGCCGAATTCGGCGCCCTGCGCATCGTGCGGGACCGGGAGCATCTGACGTTCCTTGATCAAGAAGAGGACGCTGCTCGGGTCAGGATGGCTGATTCCGGGCTGCGCATCCATCCCGCATCCGCGCCGCCCGATGACCCCCGGACGCCGCCCCATGTGGCCTGGCTGAACGCCGATGCCATCCAGGGCCCGCTCCGACTGCGGTCGTGGCGGCCCGGCGACCGGTTCCATCCATTCGGAGCGCCCGGTTCGCGCAAGGTGAAGCGATTCCTGACCGATGCAGGCGTTCCGCCGTCAGAAAAGTCGGGCGTGTCGGTCCTGACCGATGATGTGGGTATCGTCTGGATTCCGGGCTTGCGCATGGACGAACGCATGCGGCTCTCGGCCGACGCGACCGCGGCCATCCGCGTGGAATGGGAACGCGCTCCCGCATTCCCTAAATTGGATGAGGTCCGGTCCTCGCCCGGCCTGCGTACACCGCCCACACCCGAGCCACCTTCGCCAGCCTGCCCATGACGCCTCCATCGCTTGAACTTCACTCCGAAGACCGGATTTCCGTACGTGGAGAGCCGTTTCGCATTTACATCGACCGGGAGCGGATTGCGACCCGCGTGGCCCAACTTGGCGCCGATATTGCCCGTGACTACAAGGACAAGCGTCCCATTTTCATCGGCGTGCTGAACGGGGCGTACATTTTCCTGGCGGACCTCATGCGGGCGGTGTCCATCGATTGCGAGGTGGACTTCCTGAAACTGTCCTCGTACGGCGAGGCCAAGATTTCCAGCGGGATCGTGCGTTCGCTCAAGGATATCGATGCCGACATCAGCAATCGGCACGTCATCATCGTTGAGGATATCGTGGACACCGGTACGTCCATGGCCTATATCCTGGAGACGCTGAAGGCCCATAACCCCGCCAGCATGCGTGTGGCGACACTCCTCCACAAGTCCGAGGCCACGCGGGTGGACGTCCGGATTGACTACGTGGGTTTCGACATCGACAACCTGTTCGTGCTGGGCTACGGCCTGGACTACGGCCAGGTGGGGCGCAACCTGCCCGACATTTTCATTCTGGACAAATAGGCGTTTCCATGGCCGGCAACCTGTATTACGGGGATTATCTGAAGCTCGATCAACTGCTGGGTGCGCAGGAGCTTGAGAGCGCCAAGGCCGGTCCGGCCGCGCACGATGAAATGCTGTTCATCATCGTGCATCAGGCGTATGAGCTCTGGTTCAAGCAGATCCTGTGGGAACTGGATGCCGTGACCCGATGCCTGTCCGGGGGGCGCGTGGACGAGCGGGACATCGCGGCCGCCGTGCATCACCTGGAGCGCGTGGCTGAAATCCAGCGCCTGCTCATGCAACAGATAGACGTGCTGGAAACCATGACGCCGCTTGATTTCCTGGAATTCAGGGATGCGCTCATGCCGGCTTCCGGCTTCCAGAGCGCCCAGTGGCGCATGATCGAGAATCGCCTGGGGATGCGTCCCGAGGATCGCGTCCGGTTCTCGAATGCCAAATACACGTCCCGGTTGAACGATGCGGATGCCGGTCGCGTGGAGCAGGTGGAGCAGGAGCCCTCCATTTTTGATCTCGTTCAGGCCTGGTTGGAGCGGACGCCGTTCGTGGATACCGGCATGTTCGATTTCTGGAAAGCCTACCGGGAGGCCGTATCGGGCATGCTGGAAGCCGACGAGCGGGCCATCCGGGAAAACGTGACCCTTACGGCCGAGGAAATCGCCGCGCAGCTGAAGGGACAGGAAAAGACCCGCGAGCATTTCCGGGCGCTCTTCGATGCGGATCTGTACGAGGCGCAGCGTCAGGCCGGGGACCGTAGGCTGTCACACGCCGGCTTGAAAGCGGCGCTGCTCATCCATCTGTACCGGGCGGAACCCATCCTCCACGGGCCGTTCCGGCTGTTGCAGATCCTGGCCGACATCGACGAAGGCTTCACCGCGTGGCGCTACCGGCACGCCCTCATGGCCATGCGCATGATCGGTACGAAAATCGGCACCGGCGGATCGTCCGGGCACAAGTACCTGCGCGAGGCGGCTGACCGGAATCGGGTCTACACTGACCTCATCAACCTGTCCACGTTCTTCATTCCGCGCTCGGCGCTTCCGGCTTTGCCAGACGAGGTGGCGCGCCAGTTGGGCTTCCAGTGGACCGGGTAGGCAGGTGAGGGGATAGGCTGATCCTGGTTGGGACAGGATGATCCTGCCTGACCGTGCGAGAGTCAGGCTGATCCTATCGAACGGGGAAAGGGTGTTTGTGTGGTTTTCCGCGGGGTACCTCCAGAAACAGGCTGATCCTATGTATTCGATAGGCTGCGCCTGTTATTGAACCCTGCCGCACGGCGCAGCACAAAGGGCATTTTTTGATTCGATCGGACCAGCCTGTCTGTAGTCGAGGGCCACGGGTATTTCCCTCCTTGGTCGGCGGTCGTTGGTTATGAACACGGTAGGGTCGGGTCTTTGTCGTACGTGAGAGAGACGCGTGGACCACCTGACGCCCGAATACCGTGCAGACGGACAGCCCTTGGAAGGAGATACTTGACCAATATTTTCCGGACTTCACCCGGATGCTGTTCCCGGAGCTGCACGCGTCCGTGGAGTGGAGCCTTGGATTCAAGTCATTGGACAAGGAGTTGGCGCGCTTGGGCGGTGGTTCGCGTTCGGGTAGGAGCGGAAATAAAGGAACTCTGTTCGTCGACAAGCTCATGAGCGTGTACGGGCGGGATGGAAAAGACATGCTCGTGTTGGTCCACGTCGAAATCCAGGCGCAGACGCACGATGGTTTCGCGCGGAGGATGTTCGAGTATTATACCCGGATATTCAGCAAGCACCTCACACCGGTAGTCAGTCTCGCCGTTCTGGCAGATACAGATCTGAACTGGCGTCCATCGGAGTACGAACTCCGGTTCGGAGGCTGCCGCGCTCGGCTGGACTTTCCGGTCGCAAAGTTGATGGACTTCCGGGGGCGGGACGAGGAGTTGTTGGCCAGTCCAAACCGCTTTGCAATAGTGGTTTTCGCCTATTTGAAGGCGCGTGAATCTGAAGGAGACCACGATTTGATGTTCGAATGGAAACTTGAACTCTCGAAACGGCTAAGTACAAAGTCAGAGATGGAGCAAGTCGGGTTGATCCAGTTCTTCGACGCCCTGTTTCCGCTGCCCGGCGAACTGGACGAACACTTCTGGCACACATTCAGCACTTCTGAGGAGGGAAGATCCATGGCATATGTCACCAGTCTGGAGCGGATAAGCATCAAGAAGGGCCGTCTGGAGGCTGCTCAGGAGAGCATTCTGGAAGCCTTGGAGGTGCGATTCGGCGCGGTGTCGCCGGAATTGCGGACTCGAATCGACCAAATCACTGAAGTGGAAGCTTGCAAAAGTTTGCATCGGCGAGCCATTTCCGCCGCGACGCTTGATGATTTCGCCGTACAGTTGGAGACAGGCTGAGACAATCGCCCAAGGGCGGACGAGCACGCTGGGGCTGGCGTGCCCGAGTAGGGCCGGAAGTTTCAGGCCAGCTCGTCGAACGGGGCCAAACGCTCGTCGATCAGGCGGTCGGCGAGCGCCCAGTCCACTTCATCAATATCCGTTATTGCATCGCACAAGGTGTGGAGGATGCCGGATTGGATCTCGCCGGCGGCGCGGGCATCGATGTAGGGAATCCGGTGGAAGGATACGAGGGAGTACCGGGGAATGAACCGGTCCGGATGGCGGCGCTCCAGTTCGAGCGCGACGGCCCGGCGCAGTTGGAAGGCGGGGTCGGCGACGGAGTCCCGCATTTCGATATAGTTTTCCAGGGCCATGTCCGCGATGGCGTTGGCATTGGGAATCCGCGCAGCTGTGAACCGGTCGAACACGTCCTGCCAGCCGGGCGCATCTTCGTCCACCAACGCCATGAGTTCCGACACGTCTTCGAAGGCGCAGTTCATGCCCTGACCGAAGAACGGGACAATGGCATGGGCCGCATCACCCAGCAGCAGGACGCGCCCGCCGACGTGCCAGCGGTCACAGCGGATGGTCCCCAATTGCCCCGTCGGGTTGTTCATGAAGTCGTGGCGCAGTCCGGGCAGATGGGGCAGGGCATCAGCGAACTGGTCCTCGAAATACCGCATGACGAGGTACGGGGAGTTGAGCTGATTGAAGCCCGGATCTTCGTCGTGCGGCAGGAAGAGGGTGCAGGTGAAGGTCCCGTCCTGGTTCGGGA
Organism: Rhodothermales bacterium; assembly: GCA_040221055.1. Classification (NCBI taxonomy): domain Bacteria; kingdom Pseudomonadati; phylum Rhodothermota; class Rhodothermia; order Rhodothermales; species Rhodothermales bacterium. Next base: position 106,481 of record JAVJVN010000011.1, read on the forward strand.
GGGCGATCAACATGCCGGTGCCACGGGGCCAGATATGCAGGGCGTGCGGATCAATGCGAAACGTACCGTCCGACAGGGGCGGGATTTCCAGTTCCTTGTAACCGTGCGAGAGCATGTCCTGCGTGACGACGATGCCGGCCTGCCGCTCAAGGGCTTGTCGGACGGGGGAACCCGCACCGTCCGCAGCAAACAGGACCGGGGCCACACGCGATTCAGTGCGGCCGTCAGGCCCTTCCACGGACACCGTGCCTGTGGACGGTTCGTAGTCCGTGACACCGTGACCGAAATGGACCGTAGCGTTGGGCTCGGTGTCCAGGGCGTTGAGCAGCATTTCGTTCAGGCCGCGTCGTGACACCGAGCGGATGACTTCCTCCTTGTTCTGGCCGTACGGGAGGACCTCCAGGGCGCCATTTCGGGCGTGCAGGATGCGGCCGCGCATGGGAATGGTGCCCTTCAGGATCCGGTCGAGGAGGCCGACTCCTTCCAGCGCATGCATGCCTCGCGCCGACAGCGCCAGGTTGATGCTCCGCCCGGCCGATCCGCTGGACAGGCGCAGGTCCGGTCGCTTTTCGAAGACCTCCACCCGGAACCCCCGCTGCGCAAGGGCGAGCGCCAGGAGTGATCCGGCCAGGCCGGCGCCCGAAATCAATACGGTTTGGGAGCGGTCGAGTGGCATGATCAAAGCAGGAAGTTGAGGAGCATGATCAAAGCAGGGAGTTGATGGCGGCGGTCAGGCGCTCCACGAAAACGTACGCGTCCCGGAACGAATTGTACAGGGGCACGGGCGCGGCGCGGATGATATCCGGCTCGCGCCAGTCGCAGACCACGCCGTTGGCCGCCAGATGCTCGAAAACGCGGCGGCCGCGTCCGCCGTTGACCCGGAGCGACAGCTGGGCGCCGCGGCGGTCGGGGTCACGGGGTGTGAGGATCCGGATGTCATCCGGAAGGCGTTCTGTGACAAGGGCTTCCAGGAATGCCGTCAGTTCGGTGCTCTTGGCACGGAGGACGGCCATTCCGGCCTCCTCGAATGCCGTCAGCGACGCCTTCAGACCGGCCAGGCCGAGGATTCCGGGATTGGAGAGTTGGAACCGATCCGCGCCGCGGGCGGCCCGGAAGGCGTCGGGCATGGTGAACCGATCGTCCAGATCGTGTCCCCACCATCCGGTAAGCCCGGTTTGCGCTGCGTTCCGTTCGTGCACGAAGACGCCGGAGGGCCCGCCCGGCCCTGCATTCAGGTACTTGTAGCTGCACCAGGCGGCAAAATCCACGTTCCAGGCGTGCAGTTCCAAAGGGACGTTGCCGGCCGCATGGGCCAGGTCCCATCCCATGACGGCGCCGGCATCGTGTGCCATCCGGGTGATGCGCTCCATATCGAGCCATTGCCCGGATGCGTAGTTCACACCGCCCAGGAGCACGAGGGCCACGTCTCCCGCCACGAGATGCGTCGCGACAGCCTCGGGCGTGGTGTCCGAGATGATGAGGGCGACGTCCGGATCCAGGCCGCGCCACGCCAGATGCGAGCGGACGGCGTATCGATCCGACGGGAAGGCATGTTCCTCGATGACGATCTTGAAGCGTTCCGCGGTAGGCCGATAGAACGCGGCCATCAGCAGATGCAGGTTCACCGTCAGCGAGTTCATGACGGTGACTTCGTGCGGGCGGGCGCCCACGAACGGGGCCATCCGGTCGGCGATCGGTCGATGGTAGTCCACCCATCGGTCCCGGGCCTTGAAGTGGCCCTCCACGCCGAGCGCTGCCCAGTCGTCCAGGACCGACAGGACTTCGGCGCGGGTCTCAACGGGCTGCAGCCCCAGGGAATTACCGGTCAGATAGATGAGCGGCTGTCCGTCCGAGCCTTTAGGCAGGTGGAACCGCTGTCGGAACGGGGCCAGGGGGTCGGCGGCGTCACGGGCCAGGGCATCTTCGAGCGTCAGCGTCATTTATGGGGTGCGGGAAGGGTGGAAAACCGGGCGACTGGGTGCGGCATCCAGGTCGAAGGGCGCCACGTGCAATTCCAGAATGCCGGGTCCGTCCGGAAGATTCCCGGGAACGTGGATGAACTCGGTGACCGTCTGCGTGCGCGGATCGGGCTGGCCGGACTGGCCCGGTGCCATGCCCCAGAAGGCCCGGTGGGCCAGGAGCTCCGCCGAATCCAACGGATCCAGGCTCGGCAGGTCGGTCAGCAGGTGGCGCACGCCGTTGGCGCGCATCCAGGCGGTGGCCTCCGGCAGGAAATACGGCGGAGGGCCGGACGGTGAGGTCGTTCCAGGAGGCAAGATGGCTCCGGGTGTCGAGTGGTTGCCAGGTTTCTGTTCAGAGACGCCGTAGGTCGTGAAGGGGTCGGCGCCCTTGGGGAGCGCCCGGACAATCAGGGCTTCCGGGATGGCGTCACCGCCGAGCCCCTGATCGTCGAGTTTGGAGTCACCGCCGAGCCACGGCTTGGCCGCTTCCGCCACCATGGCAGCTGAGACGGACGCGTCGGCGCTGGCCCGAACAGAAATCAACACCGCCCTCAGCAGGCGCGGCTGCCAGCATTCCGTCAGGGTAATCCGTTCGCGGGTGATGTGGCCGACGCATTCGGTATGGGTGCCGTTGCAATGGGGAATCAGGCGGAGGGCGTCGACGTTGCACGACCCGCCTTCGGCCACCGAACCGGTGAACCCATCGGTCACGAGCACCGAGCGCGACGCGGCCGGAACGCCGTACAGATTGGGCTGCGGGCCATCGAACCGGAGGGGGATGGACAGATCCACGCCGCGATCCGTGACGGAAAGCACGCTTTCGGGCTTCGAGGGTGTGTTCATGCGTCGGGACGAGGGGCTTTCCCCGGAACGGCGGCCGGCTTCAGCCCCAGCCATTCGCGGGCCGTTCCACGCAGCATGCGCGTGCGCTGGTCCGCCGAAAAACCCTCGGTTTCGTGGATGAGCGTGCCGGGTGCGAGTTCGCCGAGCGGGAAGGGGTAATCCGTGCCCAGTGCAATCCGGTCGGCGCCGACCTGGTCCACCAGGAAGCGGAGGGCGGCCGGATCGTGGACGAGCGAATCGAGATAGTAGTGGCCGACATAGGCCGAGGGCGGCACGTCGTTGTCCACCGCGCACAGATCCGGCCGCACGGCATGGGCGTGTTCGAATCGGCCCAGCGTGAACGGAAAGGCGCCGCCACCGTGGGCGAACGCCACCCGGAGCCGGGGAAACCGGCGGAAGATCCCGCCGAAAATGAAGGTCGCAATGGCGCGGCTGGTTTCGGCGGGCATGCCCACCAGCCAGGGCAGCCAGTATTGCTGCATCTCATCCATGGCCATCATGTCCCACGGATGCACGAACAGACACGCATCCAACCGCTCCAGGGTGCCCCAGAGCGCATCGAAACGCGCATCCGACAGATACAGCTTGTTGATGTGCGTACCGATCTGGAAGCCGCGCATTCCCAGATCCCGCATGCATCGTTCCGCTTCACGGGCCGCCAGCTCCGGGTCCTGCATGGGCAGCGTGCCGAGACCCTCGAAATGGCCCGGATGATCGCGCACGACGCCGGCGATGTGGTCATTCAGCAGGCGGGCCAGATCGTGGGCGTCGTCCGCCTTGGCCCAGTACGAGAACATGACCGGGACCGTGGAGAGCACCTGGACCCCTACGCCGTGCCGGGCGGCTTCTTCAATGCGGACCTCCGGATTCCAGCAATTGTGGTCGATTTCCCGGAAGAACTGGCCGTCCTTGACCATCCGCGCGCAGCACGGCTTGTGGTGGTCGAGTTCAATGAACCCCCCGTACCCGTACCGTTCGCGCAGGTTGGGCCACGTTTTCGGCAGGATATGGGTATGGATATCGTAGGAGTCGTTCACTTCTCGATGGTTCTCGGACTGGTCGCTCACTTCTGCATGACGGTTCCGCATTCACTGCACGTGCGCAGCGCCTCGGACGAGAAGAATTTCTCCATGATGGGCGGCAACTGCTTCACGATGTCCGTCAGTTTGAAGTACTCGTCGTAGAGTTTGTTGCCACAGTGTTCGCAGAACCACATGAGGCCATCGGTCTCGTCGCCCTTGCGGACTTTCTCGATGACGAGGCCAATGCTGCCTTCGGTGCGCTGCGGGGAGTGGGGCACGCGGGCCGGCAGCAGGAACATCTCGCCGGCCTTGATGGGGATATCGCGGGGCGTGTCGTCCTCGATGATTTTGACCGTGATATCGCCTTCGAGTTGGTAGAACAGCTCCTCGCTCTCATTGTAGTGGTAGTCCTTGCGGCGGTTCGGGCCACCGACAACCATCACGATGAAGTTCCCGGCCTGTTCGTAGACACATTTGTTGCCGACCGGCGGTTTGAGCAGGTGGCGGTTGTCGTCAATCCATTTCTGGAAATCAATGGGTGGCATCATGGGCGTCACTCGGGAATGTGGGCAATGCACTTGAATTCGACCGCGATCGGTGTCGGCAGGGCACCGACCTCGACCGTGGTCCGACAGGGTACATGATCGGCATCCGTGAAATAGGATGCATACACGCTGTTGAACGTCTTGAAGTCGGCCGCCATGTCGGTCAGGAAAACCGTGATGTCCACGAGATGCTCCATGCCGAGTCCCGCGTCCTCCAGGATGGCCTTCACATTCGAGAACACGCTCCGGGTCTGGACGGCGATGTCGTAGGACAGGATGCGTCCATCTTTTCCCAGGTCCACGCCCGGGATGGATTTGGATCCGGCCTGGCGGGGGCCGACGCCCGACAAGTACAGCAGGTTGCCCACGCGGCGGGCATGCGGATACGCTCCGACCGGCGTGGGCGCGCGTTTGCTGTGGATGATGTCACTCATGGTTGACGGTAATGGTTTTGATTTCGCTGAAGAAGTCCAGGGCGTGGTGACCGCCCTCGCGGCCCAGGCCGGATTGTTTTACGCCGCCGAAGGGCATGCCCAGATCTCGTTCCATCCAGCAGTTTATCCAGACAAGACCGCTCTCGAGGGCATTTCCGACGCGGTGGGCGCGGGCGAGCGAGGCCGTCCAGACGGACGAAGCGAGCCCGTAGTGCGTGCCGTTGGCCTGGCGCAGGGCATCGGCTTCGTTTTCGAACGGTTGCAGCGTGGCTACCGGACCGAAGATTTCCTCCTGATTCGTGCGGCATTCGGGAGAGAGACCCTCCAGGAGGGTGGGGGCGATGAACCAGCCGCTGGCGCATCGGCCGCCGGGGTTGGTGGGTCCGCCGCCGGTCAGGATGCGGGCGCCCTCCGCGCGGGCGATCTCCAGCCACGCGCATACTTTGTCGAAGTGGGCCTGCGACACCAGGGCGCCGAGGTCCGAGGTGGCCTCCAGCGGATCGCCCACGCGGAGGGCGCCCACATGGGCCATAAGGCGCTCGCGGAACGCATCGTACACGGAGGCTTCCACCAGAATGCGCGAGCCGCACACGCAAATCTGCCCCTGGTTGGCAAACGCGGCGCGGGCCGCCTCGCGGGCGGCGGTGTCCAGATCGGCATCGGCGAAGACGATGGTGGGGTTCTTGCCCCCGAGCTCCAGGCTGGTCTTGACGAGCCGCGAGGCGGCCCGCACCGCAATGTCCCGCCCGACCGTCGTGCTTCCGGTAAACGAGATGGCCTTGATATCCGGGTGCTCGACCAGTGCTGCGCCGGCCTCGGGGCCCGTGCCCTGCACGATATTCAGGACGCCCTCCGGAAAACCGATGTCGGCGGCAGCCTGCCCGAGCATCCACGCCGTCAGGGGCGTGACTTCGCTCGGTTTGCCCACGACACAGTTCCCGGCCGCCAGGGCGGGCGCAATCTTCCAGGTGAACAGGTAGAGCGGCAGATTCCACGGCGAGATGCAGCCCACGACGCCGAGGGGCGCGTGCACGGTGGTGTGCGTGACGCCCGGACGCGGCCGAGACTGGGTCTCCGTGCGGAAGCGGATGAGTCCGGCGAAGTAGCGGAGGTTCAGGATGGCGCGCGGGATGTCAACGGCGCGGGCCACGTGGACGGGTTTGCCCGTATCCCTGGACTCGGCTGCGACGAACGCATCCATCCGGTCTTCCACGGCCTGCGCCAGGCGCTCCATCCACGCGCCGCGCTCGGCGGCGGGGAGGGCGCTCCACGCGGGGAATGCCCGCTGCGCGGCGCGGACAGCGCAGTCGACATCGGCGGCCGTTCCGGCGGCCACGCGGGCGAATGTCGCGCCCGTGGCGGGTTCGACAACATCGAGCCAGGCTGTTCGCCCCGGCCGGGCATCACCGGACTGGGCTGGCCTGCCTCCCGCGCCACCAAACCCGATCCAATGACCCAAATCGCGTGGGATGTCCATTTTTGGTGACGAAGTATCACTCATTGAACGCCTCCTTCGGCCAGCAGGAATAGGGGCGGGATTGCGATCCGGCGAGCCCCGTCAGGGCTCCGCTGCCCACGGCACGGGACAATTCCACGACGCGGCCGTCCCGTTGCAGCACGCCAATCGATTCGTCGTGGCTGTCGTAGGCCTCGTGCCGGGTTTCGGAGAAAAACAGGTAGTAGTCCACGTCGCCAGGCTCCTGGAGCAAGCCCTCCTTCTCGAGGTACCGCGCTACGCGTTGCCGGAGCATCGTCGGATCCTCGGGCATCGCATCCTCATCCCGGAACGTGACCCGGAAGAAATTGCGGTTCAGGAAACGCGTGCAGAGGTCGGCCAGGATGGCGTCCGTCGAATGGCTCCACGTCTTGAGCGTGTGGATGATGTCCGTGTCATCGAGCGCCACGTACTGGTCCTGCACCTCGTTCGACGCGACATCGGCGGCCGACAGGCGGTTTTCCAGGAAAAACAGGAATGCGCGGGAGGCGTGGGAGTGGACATCGGCGCCCGAACGGGCCTCCAGCAGGTGGCGCGCCCGCCGGATGACGCTCCTGAGCAGGTGATCACCCGCCAGCACCGTCTTGTGCAGGTACACCTGCCAGTACATCAGGCGGCGCGAAATCAGGAAGTTCTCGACGGCATACCGGGCCTTGGCCTCCACGACTATCCGCTCCTGCCCCTCGTCTTCGACCACGCGCATCGTACGGATGATGCGGCCCACACCCACGCGGCCCTCGACCACGCCAGTGTAGTAGGAGTCCCTTCGCAGGTAATCCAGGCGATCCATGTCCAGCTGGCTCGAAATCAGGGTGTGGAGCCACGGCCGTGCATGCGTATCGTCAAAAATGGCCAGCGCTCCGTCCAGTGCGCCTCCGAAGCGCGCGTTCAGACGCACGATCAGCGCTCGCGACATCTGTTCGTGCTCGAAATCGGCAATCAGTTCGTGCTCCAGCGTGTGGGAGAACGGCCCGTGACCCACGTCGTGCAGGAGCGCCACGCACATGGCGGCGCGGACTTCCTCCGCGGAGAGCGCCGTGCCCTTCTCCTGGAGGGAGGCCAGGCAGTCGTGCATGAGCGCCATGGCGCCCAGCGCGTGCCCGAAGCGGGAATGCTCGGCCCCCGGGAAGACCATGTGCCCCACGCCGAGCTGCCGGATGCGCCTGAGCCGTTGCACTTCCGGTGTCTGCACGAGGTCCAGCACCAGAGCCTTCGGAACGGACACGAAACCGTGTACGGGATCCGAGAAAAGTTTGAATTTGCCGATCAATGATGTGGGTGGCATGTTGTATCGTAAGGTCGCAAATATCTGAACGAATAGCCGCAGGAATTCCACCAACGTATTGACTGCCGTGTCGCCATCCGCCTTTTCGCCCGTCGCCCGGGGACCGGAGCTCGCCTGTCGGGTGGATGTCCCGGATGCGTTCCGGCCCGTGGCGGAGTACGGCCTGCGCATGTGCCTGTTGCCCTTCCGGTTGCAGGTGAAGATGGTGGATGCGTGCAGCGAGGAGGTGGGCCTGTATTACGGCACCGACCCGGACGCCGCGCCGGACGGATGGGTACGCGTGGTGCCGGTCGATGCGACGCAGGCGCTTTTCGCCGGCGGAGATCGGTTTGGAGGGTGTGCAGGGGTTCGGCGGGTCGTGATTGATGGGGATTCAGTCCCGGTCCTGTTCGATGCAGGCAGTGACGGGGATCTGTCCTTTGACCCCATTGCTGCCATCGCATACCTCCTGGGCGGGTTCCATGAGGCTCGGACCGTGGCACGCGACGAACACGGCCGCATGCCCGATGCGTTGACCTTGCCCGTGGAGCTCGGCGTTGCGGACCGTCCCATTGTGGAGTATTGGCGCCTGGTGGTGGCCTCGGCGCTCCTGGAGAATGGGGTGGACGTGGTGCGCCGCTCGTTCGGCGAGCACACGTGGGCCGTATGCCCGACCCACGACGTGGACTACACCCGGAAATGGCGGCCCGGCATCTTCTGGCGGGAAATCGTGCAGCGGGGCGTGATGGGGCAGGCCAATGAGCCCGTTGGAAAACGCGCAGGTCGCGTGGTGAATGCCGTAAAAGGCCTTTTCGAGGCCGGCGATCCCTATCGCGATGCCCTCATCCGGATGCGAGAGGAAACAGAGGCGCGTGGGGGCAAGGGCACGTATTTCTTCAAGGCGGCCGCACGGGGCTCCCGGGATGTGCAGTACGATCTGGACGATCCGTTCGTGGCCGAGCAGCTCCACGCTCTGCGCGTTGCCGGATTCGAGGTCGGGCTGCATCCGTCGTACCACGCCTGGAATCACGCCGCGCACCTGGACGCCGAGCGGCTGACGTTGGAGGCGACCACGGGCCGCCGTCTGGCGTCCGTCCGCATGCACTATTTACGCTGGCGGCACGCGACGACCGCGCGTCTGGCTGCGCGGGCCGAATTCGTGTTCGATTCCACCCTCGGCCTGTCTTCGCAGGGCGGCTTCCGGGCCGGGACGTGCCTCCCGTTTCCGCTGTTCGATCCCGTGTCCCGTGAGGAGCTGCCGCTCTGGGAAGTCCCTTTGACCTGCATGGAATCGGCGCTGTTCAACCGTCAAGGGCACTCCACGGAAGGAGCCATCGATGCGACACGGCCCCTCTTGCGCGCAGCGGAGCGGTTCGGCGGGGTGTTCGTGGGCCTCTGGCACAACACGCTCTGGGACGAGGCGGATTGCCCGGGCTGGGGCGACCATTTCCTCTGGACGCTGGACGATGCGCGGGCGCACAAGGCCATGCTCTCCTCCGTGTCGGGCGTCATGTCGGCATGGGAGTGACGCGGCTCCTGGATAGCGCCGAGGAGGCCGCCGCGCTGTTGCGGGCAGGCCGCTTGGTGGCCTTTCCCACGGAAACGGTGTACGGATTGGGCGCCAGCGCGCTCGACGCGAACGCGATCGCCGGGATTTTCAGGGCGAAGGGGCGGCCGGCGGACAATCCGCTCATTGTCCATGTCGCGAGCGTGGACGATGTGGCGCCGCTCGTCGTGGATGTGCCGCCGCCGGCCGCCCGCTTCATGGAGGCCTTCTGGCCGGGCCCGTTGTCCATTGTGTTGCGGCGGTCGGAGGTATTGGCGGATGGGGTGGCGGCCGGGCTGGACACGGTCGCGCTGCGCATGCCCGACCATCCGGCCGCGCTCGCCATGCTCCGGGCCGCCGGAATTCCCGTGGCTGCGCCGAGCGCCAACCGCAGCGGCCGGCCGAGCCCCACGACGTGGGAGGCGGTCATGGACGACCTGGACGGCCGGATTGACGCGGTGCTGAAGGGGGGTGGAGCGCGGGTCGGGCTCGAATCGACGGTCGTGGACTGCACCACCGCCGAGCCGGTCGTCCTGCGCCGAGGCAGCATAGGCCTTGCCGACTTGCGGTCGATCGAGCCCGCCACGCGGCTCGCCGCAAGCGGCGAGCTCGAGACCGGCCGCAGCCCGGGCGTCCGCCACCCGCATTACCGCCCCGAAGGCCGGGTCCTCCTGGCCCGCGCCGATGCCCCGCTGCCCCCGGGCGCGGCCTGGCTCGGGCTCCACCCCCCGAGTCCCGACACCGCCGAATTCCTCCGCCGCGTCGAAGTCGTCCCCACCGTAGAGGACTACGCCCGCCGCCTCTTCGCCTACTTCCGCACCTGCGAAAAAGAAGGCATCCGCGACATCGTCTGCGAAGACCTGCGCGAACCCACGTCCGGCCCGACCGCATCCAACACTTTCCCCACAGTACCCGAATCCGCCATCCATTCCGCCCTGCTGGACCGACTCGAACGCGCATCACACTGATATATCAGCTGTATACAACTAATATATTACAGAGCGAAGGCCGTTCGCGGGTGGTGCAGCCGGCTCAGAACGTCACCATAAGACCCACCGTGCGGGCGCCCAGGACAGGAGTGACGCGGGTGCTGCCAAAAGTGCCGTCTGCAGCATCCCGGGTGTGCTGGCGGTACAGCCAGTACGAGACGGCGCTGCCCATGAAGGCGCCGCCGATCACGTCCGAGGGCCAGTGGTGGCGCAGGGCGACGCGGGAAAAGGCGGTCGAGAGTCCGAGGCCGGCCAGCACGTAGGTGCTGGGCCCGGGGAAGTAGTAGACCCAGGGCATGAGGCCGGCGAAAACGGTCGTGGCGTGGCCGCTCGGGAAGGAGGTGTTGCCGGAGAACGGATCGAACACATTCGCGGCTCCGGTCTGCCAGGGACGGGCGCGGCCGAATCCGAGCTTCAACGCGTTGGTGGCCACGTTGGCCAGGGCGAGGGCTTCCAGGCTCGTGAATGCCGCATCCTGCACGCGGGGATTGTCCTGGAAGAGCGATCCGACGAAAATGACCAGGGCCAGGGGCCGCATGGCATCGGCATCGCCGAATTCCTCAACGGCCTTCAGGGGTTCGGAGTCGTCGAAGACCCGAGCTTCCCTCGACAGGCGCGAATCCCAGATGGAGGTGGTGATGATAACCCCGGCAACCGCGCCCAGCCGGACGGGCGATGTACGGACAACGGCTGGAACGGCCCCCCGGACGTCCTGGACCAGCCAGCGACCGAACCGGAGCGGATCGTCAGCTCCCTGCGCACCAGCCGTCCGCACGAAGGCGGATGACAGGGCGAAGAGCACGATCAGCAATGTGGGCGTGGGCATGGAGGGAGCGGGTTGTATCTTCAGGAAATTACGAACAGGTACCCGGCACGGCACGGGGAGGATATGGATATGACGGCCGATGAAGGGATCGTCCTGAAACGCGCAACATTGAGTGATCTGGATGCAATGACGCAACTGTTTGACGGCTATCGGGTGTTCTACCGAAAGCCGTCGGATGAAGACGGGGCCCGTCGATTCATGGAGGAACGCCTGCGAAATGCGGATTCGGTGGTCTTTTTGGCCGAAAACTCCTCGCCGCTCGGTTTCACGCAATTGTACCCCATTTTCTCGTCGGTGCGGATGGGCCGGACCTGGCTCCTGAACGATCTGTACGTGGCACCGCATGCCCGTCGCCGGGGCGTGGGTCGGGCGCTCCTCCGCCGGGCGGCCGAGTATGCCCGGGAAACCGGGGCGCTGGGGCTGGACCTGGCGACGGAAAAGGATAATGCGGCGGCCAAATCCGTCTATGAGGACCTGGGCTGGGAGCTCGACACCGAATTCGACCACTACAGCCTGACTGTTCGCGCTGCCGCTGCAAACCCTTCGACCCATCCAAACGAATGATCCGGAATCTGCTGTTTACCGTCCTTTTTGTGGGGTTTTTGGGAGGATGCGCATCGACCGCGCCATCGTGGGCGCCGGGCGGGGGCATGCCGCGCTCGGTGCCGGCCCCCACCGCCGAGTTCCGGGCCGCGTGGTTGGCCACCGTGGCCAACATCGACTGGCCCAGTTCGCCGGACCTGTCGACGCTTCAGCAACAGCAGGAACTGCGCACCATGATGGACCGCGCGGTGGAAATCGGGCTGAATGCCATTGTGCTCCAGGTCCGGCCGACGGCCGATGCGTTCTATGCATCGCCCCTCGAACCGTGGTCGTATTACCTGACAGGCGTACAGGGCCGCGCGCCGGAACCGTTCTACGATCCGCTGGCCTTCGCGGTCGAGGAAGCCCACCGCCGCGGTTTGGAGCTGCACGCGTGGTTCAATCCGTATCGGGTGTTGCATCCCACGGCTACCGACTCGATTTCCGCGCTGCACGCCAGCAAGCGCCTGCCGGGTTCGGTCGTGACGTATGGCGATTTGATGTGGTTCGAGCCGGGATCGGACGAAGCGACCGCCCAGAGCATGGCCGTGATCATGGATGTCGTGGAGCGCTACGACGTGGACGGTGTGCATCTGGACGATTATTTCTATCCGTACCCGGTCTCCGATGAGGACGGGGCCCATGTGGAGTTTCCGGACGAGGCGAACTGGCGGGCCGACAGTACGGATGGGCTCGCGCGCGACGACTGGCGGCGACGCAACGTGGATGTGTTCATCCAGAACCTGTACGAGGGCGTGAAGGCGCGCAAGCCGTGGGTGAAGGTCGGCATCAGTCCGTTCGGGATCTGGCGGCCGGGGCATCCGCCCACCGTGCGGGGTTTTGACCAGTACGCCGGCCTGTATGCCGATGCCAGGAAATGGCTGAATGAGGGCTGGATTGACTACTGGACGCCCCAATTGTACTGGTCCATGGACAGCGAGGGGCAGTCCTATGCGGCGCTGCTCGACTGGTGGGTGGCCGAGAACCACCATGACCGGCATATGTGGCCGGGGCTGTACACGAGCCGGGTCATCCTGGAGGGGACGGCCTGGTGGGAGCCCGCCGAAATTGTCCGTCAGATTGAACACACACAGCGTACGGAGGGCGCGGCCGGGAACGTCCATTTTTCCATGCGAGCGCTCATGCCGGCCGCCCACGGCATGGGCGAAGCCGTTGCCGCCGCCTATGACGAAGCGGCTATTGTGCCGGCTTCACCGTGGCTCGGCGGTCAAGCGCCGGCTGCGCCGGCGTTGACCGCCGAGCGGGGCTACGTGGCCGTGCGCCCAGCAGGACGCGAGCCGGTGTTCGTGTGGGCCGTCCACTGGTGGGACGGACGGAACTGGCATTTTGAGCGGGTCCCCGGCTGGCAGCAGTCGCTCCGCCCGCCAGCCGAAGGCGTCCGCGGCGTGGCCGTCCGGGCCGTATCCCGCCTCGGGCACGTATCTTCCCCGGCGACCCTGACGTTTTGATGATCCCCTGTGTTTTCGCTGAACCCCGCTTGCCCACCGCCATGCGATTCCGTCTGATTTTCCTGATTGTGACCGCTGTCGGTCTGAGTGCCTGTACGTCGTCCCGGATGGCATTGGACACCCCGGAGCGGGTATCGGATGCCGTGCGTGTGTCGACCGAGGATTTCCTGGACACATGCCGGACCGCGGTGTGCGATCCCGGATCGCGGTTGGATTCCGTGGGAGTGGACATGGCCGCCCGGCAGCTCACCCTGTACATGAATCCGGCGTTTGCCCAGATTCCGTTCCGCGAGGAGACGCTCGCGCATCTGGAGGCGGGGTTGCGGACGCATCTTCCTGACGGACTGCGAGGTGGCGATCGAAATGCCGACAAAACAGTGTGGGACATTGAATTCCGGGCGCTCGGCACGTCGGCCGAAACCCTCATCCCGAACATCCTCGCCGCCGACCCCGATCCGTCCAAGCGACCGACGATCGCTCCGGAGCCCCGCCCGCTGGTGACGCCCCTCGACGCCCCGTGGCGGGCGGGCGCGCTGCACGGCCGGCACATTGCCGTGTGGCCGAGCCACGGGTGGTACTGGGAGGGACGGTTGGACCGGTGGGAATGGCAGCGCGCCCGCCTGTTCCAGACGGTCGAAGACGTGTTGCCGCTGTCTTTCGTGGTGCCGTACCTGGCGCCCATGCTGGAGCGGGCCGGAGCCAACGTGCACATTCCACGGGAGCGGGATTTCCAGCACCGGGAAGTGCTTGTGGACAATGACAGTTCCACGGGTGACAGCACCCGCTATCTGGAAGTCGGACCGCAGGGCGCGTCGTGGAAGACCGGCGTGGGCAACGGTTTCGCATGGCGTGAGGCCTATGTGGACCAGGAGAACCCGTTCGAACTGGGCACCTATCGGTTCGCCCCGGTAATAGCCCACGAGGCCCTTTCACCGGACCAGGATCCCACGGCGCAGACCCCGGCGGAAATCGCCTGGGTGCCGGACATCCCTGAGGACGGTCAATACGCCGTGTACGTGTCCTGGGCGCGCATGGACGCGGCGGCACCGGACGCCGAATACCGGGTGCACCACGCAGGCGGCATTTCCCGCTTCCGCGTCGATCAGCGGATGTCGGGGGGCACATGGGTGTACCTGGGACATTTCTTCTTCGAAAAGGGCGTGTCACCTGACGGCGGTGCGGTCCGCCTGTCGAACGAGGGCTCCGCTCCGGGCACGTACGTGTCGGCCGATGCGGTCCGGTTCGGAGGCGGCATGGGTTCGATTTCGCGCGGCGGATCGACCAGCGGACGCCCCCGCTTCGTGGAGGGCGCGCGCTACTGGATGCAGTATGCCGGCATGCCCGCATCGCTTGTATACAACGTGACGGATACCACGAATGACTACGTGGACGACTACCGTGGCCGGGCCGAGTGGGTGAACTACCTGCGGGGCCGTCCGTGGGGACCCAACAAGAACCGGATGGAGGGGGGACTGGGCGTGCCCGTGGACCTTTCGCTGGCCTTCCATACGGATGCCGGAGTAACGGGCGATTCCACGACCATCGGCACGCTCATGATTTACAGCTCGACGGGCGCGGAAGGGGACCGGACCTACCCGGACGGCGTGTCCCGCTTCGCCAACCGCGATCTGGGCGACCTCATGCAGACGCAGCTCACGTCCGACATCCGGGCGCTCTACCGGCCGGACTGGAACCGGCGGGCCATCTGGGACCGGGATTACAGCGAGGCCGTGCGTCCGAACGTGCCCGGGGTGCTGCTGGAGCTGCTGTCGCACCAGAATTTCGCCGACATGCAGCTGGCGCTCGACCCGACGTTCCGGTTCCACGTCGCCCGGGCCATCCACAAGAGCATGGTCCGCTTCCTGGCCGGGCAATACGGTTTCGAGCCGGTGATTTCGCCCCTGCCGCCGGATCATCTTGCCGTGGAAACCAGGGACCGGACGATCACGCTCTCTTGGCAGTCCCGGGAGGATCCGCTCGAACCCACGGCGACACCGTCGTCCTGGGTCGTGTACATGCGGGAAGACGAGGGGGCCTTCGGGAATGGCATCCCGGTTGACCAACCAACGTTCCGGATAGGCCAGGCAGCACGCGGCGTGTTGTACAGTTTCCGCGTATCGGCCGTTAACGAGGGTGGGGAGAGCCTGTGGTCGGAGGAAGTCTCGGCCGGATACCCGGCCTTGCCGCATGCGCGCATTCCCGACGGAAACGCCCTGATCGTGGCCGGATTCGACCGGCTCGCCGCGCCGGACACGGTGGACATCGGCAATTTCAGGGGTTTTGCCCATTTCCGCGATGAGGGGGTGGCCGAGGGCACCGACGTGGCCTGGATCGGGCATCAATATGATTTTGACGATGCGTCCCCGTGGCTGGACGACGACTCCCCTGGGCACGGTGCAAGCTACGCCACGTACGAAACGACGCCGACCATCGGAAATACGTTCAACTACCCGTCGGTACACGGCCGCGCCCTGCTCGATGCCGGCTTCTCGGTGTCGACGGTGAGCGATGAGGTATTGATGGCGGGGGTGGGTACCGGCTCGGGCATGGGCGCCGGATTCAGCACCTCCGCCTATGATTTCATGGATGTCATCCTGGGCGAAGAGCGCGGGCCCGACTTCCCGGCCCTGCCCGAGGCGTTCCGGACAGCCCTGGCCCGGTATGTGGCGACGGGGGGCAGCGTGCTTGTCTCCGGTGCGCACGTGGCGACCGATACGGCGGGTCCACGGGCCGACAGCCTCTCCCGCGCCTTTGCCGCGGAGGTGCTCGGCTTCACGTGGCGAACGGACCACGCGGTCCAGACCGGTCGCCTGACCTTCGTTCCGTCGGCCTTCCCCGGCGAACTGCCGACGCTCATGTTCAATACCGACGTGACGGCACCGGTGTACCGCGTGGAATCCCCGGACGCCCTTGAACCCGCCGGCTCCGCGGAAACGCTCCTTCGCTATACGGACAACAACATGAGCGCGGCGGTCGGGCGGGCTGGACCCGGCGGAGTCGTGGTCCTCGGTTTTCCGTTCGAAACCATCCAGGGGGCCGCCGAACGCCTCCGGTTCATGAACCTGTTGATTGACTACACCATCCGATGACCACACCTGAAACCACTGCCCGGGACCGCCGGCGCGCCTGGAGTTGGCTGCCCTCGCTGTATTACGCCGAAGGCATTCCGTACGTGCTGGTCATGACGGTGTCGGTCGTGATGTACAAGCGCCTGGAGATCTCCAATACGGACATCGCGCTCTACACGAGCTGGCTCTACCTGCCCTGGGTCATCAAACCGCTCTGGAGCCCGATCGTGGACATCCTGAAAACCAAACGCTGGTGGATCGTGACCATGCAGCTCGTGATCGGGGCGGCCTTGGCGGGCGTGGCATTCACCATTGAAATGGATTCGTTCTTCCAGTGGTCGCTGGCGTTCTTCTGGCTGGTGGCCTTCAGCAGCGCCACGCATGATATCGCGGCCGACGGATTCTACATGCTGGCCCTGGACGATTCCAACCAGGCGTGGTTCGTGGGTATCCGCTCGACGTTCTACCGTCTGGCCATGATCACGGGACAGGGCTTACTGGTCATGCTCGCGGGGTGGCTTGAAGTCCGGCAGGACGACGTGGCCCACGCCTGGGGGCTCACGTTCGGGATCATCGCGGGGGTGTTCCTGCTGCTCATGCTGTTCCACCGGTGGGTGTTGCCACGTCCGGCGTCGGATGTGGGCGCCGTCCACGATTCCGTGCAGTCCGTGCTGGCCGATTTCGTGGCGACCTTTGCCTCCTTTTTCCGCAAGCCGAAGATCGGCCTCATCCTGGCGTTCCTTTTGCTGTACCGCTTCGCCGAGGCGCAACTCGTCAAAATGGCGTCGGTATTCCTCCTCGATGCACCGGAAGTGGGTGGCATGGCCCTTTCCACGGCGGAAGTCGGGTTTGCCTATGGCACCGTCGGCATCCTGGCGCTGACCGCCGGGGGGATTCTGGGGGGCTTCCTGGCGGCCAAGCAGGGCCTGAAATACTGGCTCTGGTGGATGGTCGTGGCCATCAACGTGCCGAATGCCGTCTACATTTTCCTCGCCTGGACGCTGCCGGACTCCCTCTGGGTGGTGAACGCGGCGGTGGCCGTCGAGCAATTCGGTTACGGATTCGGCTTCACGGCGTACATGCTGTATATGATTTACGTGTCCGACGGACCCCACAAAACAGCCCATTTTGCCATCTGCACGGGCTTCATGGCGCTCGGCATGATGCTCCCGGGCATGGTTTCCGGCGCCATCCAGGAGTGGCTCGGGTACGAGATGTTCTTCGTCTACGTGCTGTTGGCCACCATTCCGGGCTTCATCGTTTCGGGCCTCGTCCCGCTGGATCCGGCATTCGGAAGGTCGAAAAAATGATACGCCCGGCCACTCCCGCCGACTCGGCAGCCATGCTGGCCTGTTGGAATGCCTCTTCCCGATTCGATGCGCTCAGCCCGGAGCTATTCCACGAGAACGTGTGGGCGGATCCTGATCTTGCAGGGGGTGCCCCGTTCGTGGACATCCGGGACGATGGGTTGGCCGGATTCGGCGTGGCCGTGGTCAGGGGTCAGCGGGGTGTCATCAAGATGTATGCCGTCGCCCGGCCCTGGTGGCGCCAGGGCATCGGGACCGCGCTTGTGGACGCGTTGGAAGATGCCATGCGCACGGGCGGCGCTTCAGTTGTCCGGCTGGGCGAGAGCCCGCCCAATTATCTGACCCCGGGTCTGGACGTGCGGTACGAGGCCGCGGGCGCGTTTTTTCGCCGCCGCGGCTACGTCAAGATCGGCATGACCATGAATCTGGAGGTGGCATTGCCCGACCATCCCATGTCCAGCCTGGAGGCGGGCTCCATGACGAGCGCCTCGGGCGCGTCCTTCCATGTCTGGCGCGCATCGCCCGACGACCGGGACCGCGTGCTTCATCTGATTGACGAGCACTGGCCGGCATGGCGGGGAGAGATTGAGCGGACCCTGTCGAATAGCCCCTTGAGCCTGCATGTGGCCCAACCGGACACAGCGGCCGAACTGGTGGCATTTGCCGCGTACGATGCCAACAACCACGGTACGGGGTGGTTCGGGCCCATGGGAACCGTTCCCGAGTGGGAGGGACACGGCTTGGGCCGTGCGCTGCTGCTGCGCTGCCTGGAGGACATCCGGCAGCAAGGGCATCCGAAGGCCACCATTCCGTGGGTCGGTCCCGTCGGCTTCTACCACGACGCTGCCGGCGCCCAGGTGTCCCGCGTGTTCATGCGGATGGAGAAGGCGCTCTGACTCAGCCGTTTTGCCGGCTTACCAGCCGCGGCGCCGGGAGGAGGAGGTGTCGGCGGGCGCAGGAGAATCGTTGACTTCTGCACGCTCATCCGTCAGGCCGGCTTTGGCCGAACCGCGTCCCCAGGCTGCATGGGCATCTATTACACGCGAAGCAGCCCGCTCCGAAGTGCCCGAAGAAAAAGTTGAACTTTTTTCTTGAGGAATCGGAGTTACGCCCGATCCCTCATTTGAAGGCGCCTCGGATGGCTCGGTAAGACGGGCCAGGACGGGCATCTCGAGCAGGGCAGCAGGATCCGCAGCCGAATCGAGACGCTCCAGACGCGTCGAAGGATAGTAGAAGTCCAGGATTTCCTGGAATGAGTGCCCGGCGAGGGCGCGGCCGTGGGCGCCGAATTGACTGAGCCCCACACCATGGCCGAAGCCGCCGCCTTCAAGGCGATACGCACCGTTCTGCTCGGACAGACGGAAACGGGTACTGCGCGCGGACGATGCGCCGTAAAAATCGGCAATGATCGCGCGGAATGCGGTCCCCGTAATGACGCGGTCCCCGCCTGAGCGCGCCGACAAGACGACACGCCGGACCCGACCATCGTCGGACGTATCCGCGACATCCACCCGATCCACATCC
Organism: Rhodothermales bacterium; assembly: GCA_040221055.1. Classification (NCBI taxonomy): domain Bacteria; kingdom Pseudomonadati; phylum Rhodothermota; class Rhodothermia; order Rhodothermales; species Rhodothermales bacterium. Next base: position 125,356 of record JAVJVN010000011.1, read on the forward strand.
ATTCCGTATTTGACGGAAAAGAGTCGGTGGAGCGCCTGTTTGTCGATATCGAACGTCCAGGACGCATGCGGCGAAACAGCATCGAACGAATCTTTTCTCCCCACCAGATAGGGAAGGGGTTCTGAATCCCAGACATTGGCATTGGCCGCCGTATGGCCCCCGTTGGAGGACGAATAGACGGCTTCAATGGGTTTTCCCCCATGGGTGAGGATCATTCCGGCCGTGGAACGCGCCGCATCGATGGCCGCGGCCGTCAACTGCTGCTCTCCCCGGTAGACCTGTGAGCGCTCATCGTCCCGGAGGACACCGCCTGAATCCATGACGGCCAGTGCATAGGTACGGGCGACGATAGCCATGGCGCGGGCGCCCTCCTTGTCGTTCAGGCCGTATTCGGAGGCCACAACCGCGGCCACATACTCTTCCAGGGGCACACGGTTGACGACCTGCCGCTTTCCAGCCCGGTCTGTCGTGAATTCAAGGGTGCCCCGATACCGGGTTGTTCCGTAGCGGGAGGCATGTCCGTCCGGCGATTCAATCGCGATGTGCGACGCATCCCGGGTTGTCCGGCCGATGGTCACGCGGATTTGCTTGCCGCGCGGTGTGATATCCACCTGCGTGGCTGTCTCCAACTCGAGCCACGCATCGCGTGCATCGTCCAGATAGATCCGCGCGCCAGGAGCGGCCTCCACAGTCGGGGAACGATGCGGACCGAGAACGACGCGAACCTCGTCGCCTCGTAACGAAGCAGCCTCCAGCGGGAGGGTCGTCGCCAGGAGCAACGCGAAGAACACGGATTTCAGTATGGAAGCTGGAGTCATCGAGGGGGAGTCGAAAGGTTACTCTCCCTCGTATCGACAATCGCGACACGCGATTTAAGCTATCGGGTATGCTGCCGATCAGGGCCCGGCTTCATCCGCTCAGGCTGTGGGATGGACGGTTCGGGCGAATCCACTGGCAATGGCTGGGTACTTGTCCTACCATATCGTCGGGTGAGCTACTGTTACCTCTCCAACGAAGGGTGATTGTGAGATCGGTAGCTACGAGGGACCTCCGGTGAAGTGGGTGCACCGGAGGTCCCGCTCTTTTATAGCATCAGGTCCAGCAGGTGGGCCAATTCGTCGCGCAGGTTGCGGCGGTCGATGATGAGGTCCACGAAGCCGTGCTCCTGCACGAATTCGGAGGTCTGGAAGTCGGAGGGCAGGTCCTGGCCCATGGTTTCGCGGATGACGCGCGGCCCGGCAAATCCAATGAGCGCCCCCGGTTCGGCGATGTGGATGTCGCCGAGCATGGCGAACGATGCCGTGACGCCGCCCGTGGTCGGATTGGTGAGCAACACGATGAAGGGTAACCCCGCTTCGTCAAGCTTCGCCAGATGCGCCGAGGTCTTGGCCATCTGCATGAGCGACAGGGCGCCTTCCATCATTCGGGCACCGCCACTCTGCGCGATGACCATGACGGGCATTTCGTTCTCATAGCCGCGGCGGATGGCGCGGGCAATGATTTCGCCCACCACGGATCCCATGGAGCCACCGATGAACCCGAAATCCATGGCCGCCACCGACAGGGCGTGGCCGCCGACCTTGCCGACGGCGGCACGCGCGGCATCGTTCAGTCCGGATTTCTTCTGGGTGTCCTTGAGCCGGTCGGCGTAGACCTTGCGGTCGGTGAACCCGAGCGGATCGGCCGGGAGGATGTCTTCATCATGCAGTTCGAACTGTTTGTCGTCGAAGAGCAATTCGAAGTATCCCATGCTGGGCATCTTGAAATGATAGTCGCATTTCGGGCAGACCAGCAGGTTGCGGGCCAGTTCGCGACGATTGACCGTCTGGTCGCATCCAGCGCACTTGACCCATTGTCCGTCTGGGACTTCATTCTGTTTGCTGGTCTCGGTCTTGATGCCGGCCGATTTGCGGATGAACCAGGACATGGCGTTGTGGGGAATGGGTGATGCTCAGGCGCTGCGAGCTACGAAATCCTTCAGATAGAACGGTTCGAACGGAGCCATATCGTGTACAAGGTACGAATGGGGAGCGGAACGTACGATATGGATGGCATTGCGCGCGTCCGGGTGAACGATGCGGATGCGTTCCGGTGCCACGAAATTCGCGTCAATGAGTTCGTCGGCCAGCCGGGGGTCACGGACCACGAGGATGGCGTCGGCACCGTGCAGGAGATCGCGGAACGCCGCGTCTTCCATGACCTGATCGGGGAGTCCCGCCCCCCCGACGTGGAGCTCCCCGCGCCGTGCCCGCTCAATGGCGAAAACGGATGTGTTCGGAGCAACCCCCGCCGAGCCCACCAGGTAGTCCAGTGTAGAGAGCGCATGCAGGGGAATGCCCAGGGCAAAGCACAGGCCTTTGGCCGACGAAATGCCAATCCGGAGCCCGGTGTAGGATCCGGGTCCGGCCACGACCACCACGCCGGTGAGGGCTGCACGAGCGTTCGCTGCGCCGTCCGGGCCGTTCCCACCCGCCTCCTTCAGCAATTCGTGCATGAACGGAGCCACGCTGCGCGCATGTTGGCGCGGCGCATCGGTTTGTCGCAGGAGCAAGCCGGCCTCGGTCTCGAGGGCCACGCTGCATCGCTCACCTGATGTATCGATCGCCATCCACATCATTTCGTCCGGATAGGGGATTCCCTTACACCTGACAGGGCAACCGGTTCGGGTTGACAAATAATCGGGTGCGCGTATTTTGGAATTCCGAATACAAGACCGTCAGGACACCATGAAAGTTTACGATGCCGACCATATCCGGAATGTTGCCCTGGTAGGACACCAGGGCAGCGGTAAAACCATGCTTGCCGAATCCATGCTCTACGCCGCCGGGGCGTTGAAACGCATGGGTACCATTGAAGACGGAACGACGGTTTCCGACTACCACTCGAGTGAAAAGGAGCGCGGCATGTCCGTGTTTGCATCGCTCATGCACGTGGAGTACCTGGGCAAGAAGATCAATGTGATCGACACGCCGGGCTACCCGGACTTCATGGGAGAGGTGTCTGCGTCCTTGCACGTGGTGGATTCTGCGCTTTTCGTCATCAACGCGGCAGAAGGGGTGCAGGTGGGTACTGAGTTGGCGTGGCAGGCGGCCGTCGACCAGGGTACGCCGTCCATGTTCGTCATCAACCAACTCGACCGGCCCGATACGGATTTCCGGGATGTGGTGTCCCAGATCAAGGATCGGTTCGGGCGGGGCGCGACGGTCGTCCAACTGCCGGTGGGTGCCGGGAAACGCGCCGTGATCGACGTGCTCCTCATGAAGCAGGTTTCGTTCGATGATCACGGCAAGATGACCGTGGGCCCCATCGATGCGGAATTCTCGGAAGAGGCGGACCAACTGCACAACGAACTCGTGGAGAACATCGCCGAGAACGACGAGAGCCTGATGGAGCTGTATTTCGAGCAGGGCGAACTCTCGGAGGACCAGATGCGGGCCGGACTTCGGGAAGCCATGATCCGGCATCAGTTGTTTCCCATCTTCCTGACCAGTGCCACGGCCAACATCGGAACGGCCCGGCTCATGGAATTCGTGGGCAACGTGTGTCCGACGCCGAACCAGATGCCGCCGGCCCGCCTGGCCGATGGCGGCACGATTGCGCCGGACTCCAGCGCCGAACCGGTGGCCCTCATTTACCGGACCATGTCGGAGTCGCACGTCGGTGACTTCTCGTTCTTCCGCGTGTATTCAGGCACGCTGCAGACGGGCATGGATCTGGTCAACGCCGATACGGGCGTCACGGAACGCCTGGGACAACTCTATTCCATCAACGGTCACGAGCGCGACAGTGTGGAACGGATGTACGCGGGCGACCTGGGTGCGCTCGTCAAATTGAAGAACACCCATACGAACAATACCCTCCATGCCAAGGGCAGCAAGGCGGTCATGGAAAAGATTGAGTTCCCGGCCCCGCGGTTCTCGGCCGCCGTCGTACCCGCAAAGGAAGGAGAGGAAGACAAACTGGCTGCGGGACTGCATCAGCTGCACGAGGAAGACCCGTCGTTGCACATTGTCCACGATCAGCTGCTGGGCCAGCTCGTTATCCTGGGACAAGGGGACGTGCACCTCGATATCGCCAAATTCCGGCTGAAGAACCGGTTCGGCGTGGACGTGGAATACACGAAACCGAAGGTGGCCTACCGGGAAACCGTCCAGAACCAGGCGCGCGCCAAGTACCGCCACAAGAAACAGACGGGTGGTGCAGGACAGTTCGCCGACATTGCCATCCTGGTCGAGCCGCTGAACGGTGATTTTGTCCCACCGGATGACATCAAAATGCGCGGCGAGCACACCGAAGAAACCTCTTGGGGGTCCAAGGTGCATTTCGTGGACGGCATTGTGGGCGGTGTGATCGACATGCGCCGCTTCTTCGGAGCCATCCAGAAGGGGATCATGGAGGCCTGTCAGCGCGGGCCCGTGGCCGGTTATCCGGTCGGGGATGTCCGCGTGGTGGTGTACGATGGGGGAATGCATGCGGTGGATTCGAATGATGCCGCGTTCAAGACTGCGGCTCGCGCCTGCTTCCGCGATGCGTTCCGCCAGGCCAATCCGGTACTGATGGAGCCCATCCACGACGTGGAGGTCCTCATACCGGATTCCTATACGGGTGACGTCATGGGCGACATGAACACGCGGCGCGCCCGCATCCAGGGAATCGAGACCGAAGGGCCGTTCCAGAAGGTCGTGGCCAAGGTGCCCGAGGCGGAATTGTACCGCTATTCCACATCGCTGAGGTCCATGACCCAGGGGCGCGGCCTGCATCGATCGAAGTTCGATTCGTATGAGGCCATGCCGCGTCACGTCCAGGAATCCGTGGCGGCTGAGGCACAAATCGAGGACGATTGAGTTTGGAGCCGGACACTGCTCCACGTCCGCCATGTCCCGCAAGGAAATTCTTCGTCGTGTCTACGAAGAGAACAAACGCATAAACGAAGATCGTCTGGGCGGGAGGGCCCCATACGGTCGTCGCGTCGCCGTGGGTGTGGGCGGATTCGGCATTCTGGTCGTCGTGCTGGTCGTGGCCATCATCAGTCTGACGGCCGATGATTCCTCGGAGCGACGGCGGTTGGCGGATGGCGCGACGGTGGGCGGCGGTCGTTCGGATGCGCGCCTGGAAATGCCGGTCCAACGCGATTCGGGATTGGTGGACCTGGAGTCGGTTGCGCCCGTCGGGCCGCCCGTGGGCAGCCTGGACGGTGCAGGAGTCCCGATGGCCGCCCTGTTCGATCTGGGGGTGCGGACCATTGTCCTTGACCCCGGGCATGGAGGGCGGGACGGGGGAACCGCCGGTGCGTCGGGACTGCTCGAGAAGGAGATCGTGCTCGACGTGGCCCGACGTCTGGAGCGCCGGTTGGAGCAGTCGGGACACTATGACGTGTTGCTGACGCGGACGGCGGATTCCACGCTTTCGCTCCGCCAGCGGGTGGAGTTTTCGAATGAGGTGGGCGCCGACCTGTTCATTTCGTTGCACGTGAACTGGTTTCCGTCGGACTCGGTGAATGCCATTGAGACCTATTACTTCGGGTCCCACTCCGACAATACAGTATTGCGTCTGGCAGAGCGGGAGAACCAGAATTCGGATTATTCGGTGGCGGAGTTCAACCGACTGATGTCAAACGTGGGAGAGCGTGTGAAAGGGGAAGAATCGCGCACCCTGGCGCTGGCCGTGCAGCGCAGCATCATCCGGAATACCCGGGAGCGGATTGGAGCCGTTCAGAATTGGGGGATCAAATCAGGTCCTTTCGTAGTGCTTGTAGGAACGGAAGCCCCTGGCATTCTTGCGGAAATTGGCGTACTTAGTAATGACGCCGAGGAATCCCGCCTGGCTACGGCGGAGTACCGGGAGCTGTTGGCCCTCTTCCTGGAGGAGGGCATAGTCAATTACCTGCAAACCCTGACGTCCGATACCCCGTCAGAGTAGACAAAAACACATCATGGCTGCGAAAAAGACGACTACTGCAAAAAAGGATACGCTGTACATTGGCATTGACCTGGGGACCTCCCGTAGCGCCATCGTGGCCAGCAATGGCAAACGCGACTGGGAACAGAGCTACGTCGGTTGGCCCAAGGACTTCGTGGCGCGCAAAATGCTCGGCAAGTCCATCCTGTTCGGTGAGGAAGCTGTCGAGCACCGGTTGTCACTGAATCTGTCGCGGCCGTTGGAGCAGGGCGTCATCCGGGATGGCACCGTCCGCGACGAGGAAGCGGTTCGCGAGTTGGTCCATCATCTCATCCAGAAAGTGAACCCCGGTTCGTCGACCGAGATTTTTGCCGCCGTCGGCGTCCCCGCCGAAGCGCTCCGCGTGAACAAGATGGCCATCCGGGATGCGGTAAAGGAATATGCCGACCGCCTGATGGTCGTCTCCGAGCCGTTTGCCGTGGCGTACGGGCTCGGCGTCCTGAACAACGCGCTGATCATAGATATCGGCGCCGGTACCATGGACTTCTGCATCATGCATGGCACCATGCCGGGTGAGGAGGACCAGCGTACGCTCACCATGGCTGGCGACTGGATTGACCGCAATCTCATGGAGCTGCTGAAGGAGCGGCATCCCACGGCCCGCTTCTCTGAAACACTCGTCCGCGCCGCCAAGGAATCCGGTGGCTTCGTGGGCAGCGGCAAGAACCGCGTCAAGCTGAAGGTCCCGGTGGACGGGGTCTCCACGTCGCTCGACATCACGAATGAGATGCAGCGCGTGTGCGAAAGCCTGGTCCCGGCCATGGCGGAAGCCGTCATGGATTTGATTTCCCGATACGAGCCGGACTTCCAGGACGAAGTCAAGCAGAACATCTTCCTGGCCGGCGGTGGCAGCCAGATCCGTGGCCTCGACCTCGCGCTGACCGATGCGCTCAAGGATTACGGCTCGTTCGCGGTGAACATTGTGGACGATCCGCTCTATTCGGGCGCGGAAGGCGCCCTCGCACTCGCTCAGGACATGCCGGACGAGTACTGGGAGGATATGTGATTCCGGACGGCCCGGTTCGCCGGGTGATTACCGAATGAAAAAGGCCCCTTCCGCACGGAGTGGAAGGGGCCTTTTTTCGTGTGGCGAGAGAGAGACTTGAACTCTCGACCTCCGGGTTATGAATCCGACGCTCTAACCAGCTGAGCTACCTCGCCGTTCGGGCCCGAAATTACGGCTCCGGCCAGCAGAGGTCAACGCCCGATCCCATTGCGGGTTCTTCCTGAACGCTTCTTCACATGGCGTGGCCTTGTCGGGATCCAAGTCTGCCCGCACTCGTCACACCGCCATGTTCTGGAATCGACTCATCAATCAGGCGCGTGTGCGCGACGCGCTGAAGCGCGCGGTGGACAGCGAGCGGGTGGCCCACGCCTGGTTGTTCCACGGTCCGGACGGATCGGGAAAGCGGGCGGCGGCCATAGCGTTTGCTCAGATGCTCCAGTGCACGCAGCGTCAGGACGGGCAAGCGTGTGGGGAGTGCCTGGCCTGTGACAAGGTCGCACGGCTCATCCACCCGGACGTCCACGTGCTCATGCCGCACACGAACGACGCCACAATGGACGATTTGAATGCTCGCGTGGCGCTTCTGGCGGAGTCTCCGTACGAAATCGTGGATTTCCAGCGGCGGCCGTCGCTCGACGGATCGGGAGGTGGGACGAACAAACAGGTGGCCTATCTGGTGGATCGGGTCCAGGAGGACATCCGGCGTCCGATGGGCTATCGCCCGGCCGAGGGCGTGTACCGGATTGCCATCCTGTTGGATGCCGATCTCATGCGCACCGAGGCGGCGAATGCCTTCCTGAAGATGCTGGAAGAACCCGGACCGCAAACCGTGTTCATGCTCCTGACGAGTCGGCTCGACCACATGCTTCCGACCATCATGAGCCGATGCCAGCAGGTCCGTTTCGATCGACTCCATGCCGATGACATTGCCGCCGGTTTGGTGACGGAAGGACTGGCCGATGCAGATCTGGCCGGTGTCCTCGCGCGCATGGCCGATGGATCCTACAGCCTGGCCCGCTCCATGGCCCAGTCAGACGATCTGCGGGGCAGCCGGGAAGAGGTGCTGGATTTCCTGCGGCAATCGTATGTCGGAAACGGGCATGTCCTTTTGCAGAAGGTGGATGCCATGGCGAATATGGGCCGTGAACCCCTCAAATTCGTGTTGCAGGTGCTGCTCGGCATGCTCCGCGACCTGTTGCTGCTCTCTGCCGCCGGACCGGACGCCCCCATCGTGAATGTGGATCGACGGGACGTGCTCCGGAAGTTCCTGGAAGGCCTGCCGGATGCCCGCCTTGAAACCATGATCGAGAGCGTGGAGCGGTCCATGATGCTCGTGGAGCGCAACACGAATGCACGTCTCTTGTTGTCGGTCCTGTCCATGTCCCTCGGAAAGGCCATGCGGGGCGACCGGGAGGCGTTGGTGCCGCTGTCGCTTACGGCTTGAGCGAGCCGAGGATGTCGTCGGCCGACGGGCGCACGAGGGCGAGGATGGCACCGTGGGGGACAATCAGGAAGGCATCGCCTTCAAACTCGATTTCGATGGCTTCCTTGCGGAGGAACCACGCGGTGTCGCCTTTCTGGGCCTGCAGCGGCAGGTAGCGTACGGCCTCGCCGCCTCGCGACCACGGCTCACCCTCTGAGAATTCCGGATTCGGCGTGACGTAGCCCGGTCCGACGCTGATCACCGTTCCACCCTGGACGCGCTCTTTCTCGGCGACCGATGCGGGCAGGACGAGTCCGGACGAGGTCTTGCGTTCGCCCTGGTCCGGAGACACCAGGACACGGTCTCCGACCATGATCAGTTCACGCATCCTGTTGGCCATTGATGGGCGTCGGGTTGATGTGGGGCATCGGATTGATTTGAAGGAGCGTCAGGTCAGACCAGTCGTCCTGCGCGCGAAGGCATCCATTCGGTCAATGCCCTCCTCCCGGCTGTAGAATGCACTGCGCGTCAGTGCGTTCGTGCTCCACGTGGAAAGCTCGGTGAAGTCGGCCGGGGAGAGGCCGTGTTGTTCCAGTTCCGTCCACGTACGGAGGAGTCCGGTACCGTGGCGGGTGATTTCGTCTCCGAGCGGGCCCCCGCGGTCGCACACTGCCAGGATGGGAGCACCGGAGGACAGGGCCGGTATGAGCTTCGACGGTATGAACGAACTCCCAGCCCCGGCCCGCTCCGTGATGACGTAAAGGTCGCACCACGCAAGCCACTGTGCCAGTTGGGCTTCGTCCGTCAAGGGGGCCAGGATGAAACGCGGGTCGGCCCATGAGGCAATGTGATCCCGGAGTTCTCCGGCACGGGCTCCGTCCGTGTGGATGCGGAATTCGAAGGGCCAGTCCACCGCATGGAGGTAGGCACAGAACGACAGCAGGTCCTGTTTGGAACCCGTGTTTCCGGAGTACAAAAGGCGTACCGGATTGTGGCACGCCGTGCGTTTGTGGGCCAACAACCGAACGTGCTCCGCGAGCGAGCCGTGCAGCCAGTTGGGGAGGAGGTGGACATCCGCCGGTGCACCCGGGATTCCGGAAAGCGCACGCACCATGGGCTCTGAAATCGTACTCCAGACTGGTGCACGCCGGAAAAGGGCATTCTGGATCCACGTCAGTACGCCGGATGCAGCACCGGCGAGCCCTCCGGCGGCTGCCGCCTGCGCCGACAGGTCCTGCACGTTCAGCCATAGCGGAGCACGTGAACGACGGGCGGCCAGGACGCCGTAGGCCACGGCGCCCACCAGCGGACAGAAAACGAGGACCAGATCGAATGCACCATGCTCCGGCAAGCGGCGAGCCAGCGAGAGGAAGAAAGACGCCTCGTACACCAATCGCTGGGGGAGGCTGTTCGGATTCCGGGGAATGAAGATACCATGGCGCTCCACGCGCAGCCGGCCTTCCGTAGCGTCCTCGATGGACCACCCGTTGCGTCCCGACTTGTCCGTCCATTCGGGGTAGTACGAGTAGGCGCACTTGACCGTGACCTCATGGCCGCGTTCAGCCAGGCCATCGCAAAGATCGGAAAACAGGACACCTCCACCCAGGTCGGGTCGGAACACGTTGACGATGACAAGGATGCGCATGCCTGAAGTTACGACAAGAAAAAAGCACAGTCGCTGGGCGACTGTGCTCGTTTCGGGTGGACTACGATCGGCTGAGCAGGCTTCTCGAAATCCGTTTCGGAGCGGATGCAGCCCGGGGGCTACAGGAGTTGAAAGACCGTGAGAACAATCAGACCTACGACGCCCGCTCCAAGAGTCATCGTTCTGATTGCACGATCGACAGGGTTACGCATGTGGGCGTGGCTGTAGTGTTCGGTAGTTACGGACATCGAGCGGGAAGGTACAACGCGTGCTCCCGGTTGGAAACGCTGAGCCCAAAATTTGCGCACACATATACTCAATTCACAAAAACTTCACCAAAACGGGTGCATCACCACTCGTTTTCGTCCTTCAGCGCCTTCGATTCGACCGGAACAGGGTAGTTCTTCGAGAAACACGCATTGCAGTAGCCGTGCTCCCTTTCATTGCTCGCAGCAACGGCGCGCATCATGCCTTCCACGGACAGGAACGCCAGCGAATCGACTTCCAACCACTCGGCCATGGCATCCAGATCGCCCTCGAACCGGTTGGCGAGCAATTCCTCCTTCGTGGGAAAATCCATGCCGTAGTAACACGGTGCTACGACGGGCGGGGACGCCACGCGGAAATGGACTTCCCGTGCTCCCGCGGCGCGCACCATCCGGACCAACTGCCGGGCCGTTGTGCCCCGCACGATGGAGTCGTCCACCATAACCACAACACGGTCCTTGATGACCCCTTCCACGGTATTGAACTTGCTCCGGACCCGCTGCTCCCGGGCCTTCTGACCCGGTGCGATGAAGGTCCGACCCACATAGTGGTTCCGGATGAGACCGATTTCGTATTTCGCGCGCTGACCGAGGTTCTTGCACTCGCTGACGTATCCGAGCGTCGCGGTATTGGACGAGTCCGGTACCGAAATGACGATGGGGCGGGCTTCGTCCTCAGGGACATCAGGCAGCGGAGCATCGTGCGCCAGTTCCTTGCCCATCTTGCGGCGCACTTTGTCCACCATTTCCCCGAAGATCTTGGAATCGGGGCGCGAGAAGTAGACGTACTCGAAGACGCACTGGCTGACGCCATGATTGCGAGCCAACTGGAAGGACTGGAACGATCCGGTTCGGCATCCTTCATCGTCAATGACCAGAACCTCGCCGGGCTCCACGTCCCGCACATAGGTGGCTCCGATGAGATCGAAGGCGCAGGTTTCGGAGGCAATGCACCAGCCGGTTCCGAGGGAGGAATCGGGTTGTTCCATCAATCCGAGCGCCAGGGGCCGGAATCCGTTCGGGTCGCGAACGGCGATCAGCGACGTATCGGTCAGGATGACCAGCGAAAACGCACCCTCCAACTGGGATACGGCATCGATGATCTTGTCGACCTGTTTGCGCCGGGTACTCTGGGCAATGAGGTGCATGACCAGTTCACTGTCCGACGTGCTGGAAAACAGCGTGCCGCGCTCAATGAAGCTGTTCCGGATTTCCCGGGCGTTGGAAATATTGCCGTTGTGGGCCAAGGCCAGATTCCCGTCGCGGTAATGCACCTTGAAGGGTTGGATATTGGCCATGTTGTCGGCCGCGCCCGAGGTGGAGTACCGGTTGTGGCCTATGCCGGACGAACCCAGCAGCAGCGTTTCAAAGACGCTCTGATCCTTGAATACATCGAGGACCAGTCCGGGTCCCTTGTGGGACGGCATGATTTTCTTGCCCCGCGCCTCGTCGAAAACACTCGTCACTATGCCGGCTGATTCCTGGCCGCGGTGTTGGAGTGCGTGGAGACCGAGGTAGATTTTGTGGGCAGCGTTTTCGGCATGGAACATGCCGACGATGCCACAGGACTCTTTGTGTTGGCGCATGGTCGCTTCAATGCCCCGGCGGGGGCTCGGTTTCAGGGAGGGTGACCCGTACGGAGACGACGCGGTTGTTGTCCACTTCCTCCACCACCAGTCGCATTCCGTCATGGTCGAACGCATCCCCGGCATCGGGGATTTCCCCCGCCAGATGAAAAATCAGTCCGCCCAGCGTCTCGAAATCATACTCTTCCGTATCGATGTCCAGATCGGTGACGTCGTTGAGTTCGTCCAGGTCAATGCGCGCATCGAACAGGAATTCGCGGTCGGTGAGCTGCTCGTACATGGCCGGCTCCGACTCGTCGTGTTCATCCCGGATATCGCCCACGATCTCTTCCAACACGTCTTCCAGCGTCACCAATCCGGCGGTACCGCCATATTCGTCCACCACGATGGCAATATGGGTCTTGCGCGCCTGGAAGTCGCTGAGCAGGTCGTCCAGCTTCTTGTACATGGGTACGAAAATGGCCGGCCGGGCCATTCGGGTCCAGTCCACATGGTCGGAATCCGGCTTTTCCGTGATGTGGCGAAGTACATCCTTGGCGTAGACCATACCCATGATGTTGTCCAGATGCTCCACGTACAGCGGCAGTCGGGAACGTCCGTTCTGGCGGATGAGCTTGATGGCTTCCTCCAGCGTCGCACCGGCGTGCAGGGCCACGATATCCAGCCGGCTGACCATGATTTCCCGGACACTGGTGTCACCGAACTCGACGATGGAGTGGATGAGTTCCCGCTCCTCGAGTTCAATGTGGCCGTGGGCTTCTCCGATTTCCGCCATGGTTTTGAGATCCTGGGCCGATACGCGCGCTGACGTGTGTCGGAATTGTTTCTGCAGGCTCTGGGTGGTTCTGGACAGGAGGGTGGACAGCGGGTAGAGCAACCGGTGCAGAACGAGAAGCACGCCAGACATCCGCTTGGCAAACTGTACGGGTCGACGGTTCGCGATGAGCTTGGGTGTGATTTCCGATACGACCAACAACACGAACGTGAGCACGAGGACCTCCAGGATGACCGTGAGGACGGGACTCCAGTCGTTCGCAACGGCCACACTGTGGGTGAGGATGGCCGCCAATATGGCCGCACCCACATTCACGAACGTATTCAACACCAGGATGGTGATCAGGATGGACCGCGGCGTCTCGAGCAGCTTTCCGACCCGTTTTGCGGCCGGGTCATCACTGTTGGCCAAGGCTTCCCGTTGGGTACTGTCCAAAGTGAACAGCGCGACTTCCGAGCCGGAGAAGAGGGCCGAAAGCACCAGCAGGAGCACCATTACCAGTGCTCCTGCCAGGAGTGTTTCCGCAGACATCATGTCCTGTTGCAGTACGAACAGGAACGGGAAAAATGCAGGAGACGGAGGGTGATCGGGGTCCAAGACGGGGAGCTAGCCTAGAAGTACTGCTGTGTGATGATGACGTAGAGCAGGATGACCGCTACAGCCAGCGGGCAGACGAATTTGATGAGGATGCCGAAAATATTCGACATCGGCAGACGGTGGCCGCTCGACTCCAACGACGCAAGGGTCGCGGGGATTCCCCACTTCCAACCTGCGAACACACAGATGAGCAGCGCGCCGATGGACAATGAGTAGTTGCCCCATATGATGTTCTGCAGATCCAGGAAGGAGATTCCCAGACCGCCGGTTGTGGTGAAGAAGTCGGATGCACCCTGGGAAAGGGCGCTCGGGATTGCGAACGCGAAGCATCCGGCCGTCAACAGGAGAGCGGCCTTGTTCCTCGACCAACCTTTTTCGTCAACGAAGTAGGAGACCACGACTTCGAGAAGCGAAATCGTGGACGTGAGCGCAGCAATTGCCAACAGGGCATAGAATCCGATGGCGAAGAGTTGACCGGCGGGCAACTGGCTGAATACCGTGGGAAGCACCACGAATACAAGACCGGGGCCGCCATTCGGGTCAACACCTGCCGAGAACAGGGCCGGGAAAATGATGAGGCCGGCCAGAAGCGCGATGGACGTGTCAAAAATGGCGACAATGATACCGGCTTGAGGCAGGTTCTCCTTTTCAGGGAAGTAGGAGCCATAGGTGATCATGGCCCCCATGCCCAGGGAGAGGCTGAAAAGGGCCTGACCGAGTGCAGCCACGACCACGGGCACGGTGACCTTCGAAAAATCGAAAGTGAACAGGTAGGCCAATCCTTCGTCCCCGCCCGGCAATGTCATGGAGCGCACAGCCATGACGATGAGCATGAGAAGGAGGATGGGCATGAGGATCTTGGTGGCCTTCTCGATGCCGCCCGAAATGCCGCCCCGGACCACAATGGCTGTCAGCACGAGGAAGGTGAATGTCAGCCCGATCATGAGACCGGGGTTGCCGATCAGGGCATTGAACACGGCTCCGCTTTCTTCGGCCGTGGTCACTCCACCGATGGCTCCACTGACGGCGCCCCAGAGGTACGACAGCGTCCAGCCCGCCAGTACGGAATAGAACGACAGGATGGCGAAACCCGTCAGGATGCCCAAACCCCCGAGCCACGGCCAGAGCGAACCGGGGACAAGTGCCTTGAATGCACCGACCGGATTCCTTTCCGTCTTGCGACCGATGGACAGTTCAGCCAGTACGACGGGAACGCCGATGGCGAAGACGAAAACGAGGTAGATGAGCACGAAGGCACCACCACCGTTTTCACCGGCCGTGTACGGGAAACGCCAGATGTTGCCGAGACCGATGGCAGAACCGGCCGCAGCCAGGATGAATCCGAGTTTGCCGCTCCACTGTCCGCGCGATGGGGAAGCCATGTACGTGTGCCTGTTGGTTGGTGTGTGAGGAAGGGGTGAAGGCGGATGCAATAACCCCCATGGATCGAAAAAATGCAAGCGGGGCGGGGCCGAAAGGCCCCGCCCCGCAGGGGGTTGTCACCACGATCTCAGAAAGGCAGGTCGTCGTCCGGTTCGAACGTGTAGTCGTCCGCACCGGAATCGGCGGCCGTGGATGTGCCCTTTGGCTTGGCGGAGGTTCCCGGGGACGCGCTGGATGCGGATGCGGGACGGGAGGCGCGTGCGGGCGACGATCCGCCGCCTGAACCGCCGTCGCCATCGCCACGACCACTCAGGATCATCATTTCCCGTGCCTTGATCTCGGTCACGTACTTGGTGTTTCCGTCCCGGTCGTCATACGATCGGGTCTGCAGGGATCCTTCGAAATACACCTGGGATCCCTTGTGCAGGTATTCATTGCAGATTTCGCCGAGTCGACCCCAGGCCACAATGCTGTGCCATTCGGTGCGCTCAATCCACTCGCCCGATGCATCCTTGTAGGACTCGTTCGTGGCGAGTCGCAGGTTGCAGACCGCCGTACCGGTTCCTGTGTAGCGCAACTCCGGGTCCTGCCCCAGATTGCCGACCAGGATGACTTTGTTTACTCCACGTGCCATTTATTACACCTCCTGAACTGTGTGTTTCTTCATTGGTTACCCCTGGCGATTCGAACCACCGCCCGTGAGGACAGTGGCGATATGTGTCCATCGGACCACAAACCCGGTTTGGAAAACCAGATGGCGCGGTCCGACCTGTCCTGAATCCGCCAGGAGATGTAAAGGGTGCCCGACGGGCTGAAATCCCTTTGCTTTGTATTCATAGAGCCAAAGAGACGCCAGACGTAACTTCCGACACCGAACTAACAGGCTTACGAACCTACGCATGGCCGACAAGATCTACGAAAAAACTTTTCAAGAATCGGCCGACGGGCTGGAGGCCTGGAACGATTTCGTGGCCATTGTGCGCCAATTGCGGCGCGACTGTCCATGGGACCGGGAGCAGACGCACGAGAGCATCAAGCATCTCCTCATTGAAGAGGCCTATGAGACGGTGGAGGCCATTGATGACCAGGACTGGACCGGTCTCCGGAAGGAACTCGGCGACCTGTTGCTGCACGTGGTATTCCATGCCGTGATCGCTGCCGAGACTGGCGCGTTCACGGTGAAGGAGGTTATTGAATCGGAAACGGAAAAACTGGTGCGCCGCCATCCCCACGTATTCGGGGATACCACGGTGGGCAGCGTGGACGACGTCCTCACCAACTGGGAATCCATCAAGATCCGGGAGGGTGAGAAGAAATCCGCCCTGGACGGGGTTCCTCGGCATCTTCCGACGCTCCTCCGGGCCTTCAGGATGCAGGAAAAGGCGGCCGGCGTGGGCTTCGATTTTCCGAAGCGCGACGATGCCTGGGACAAGGTCACGGAAGAACTCGCCGAGTTCCGGGAGGTGGTCGAGTCCAACGATACCTTCGAGCGGAAGGAGGAAGAACTGGGCGATCTGCTGTTCGCCATCGTGAACCACGCCCGTCAGGCCGGATTGAATCCGGAAAACGCCCTTTCACGCACGAACGACAAGTTCATCCGTCGATTCCGTGAGGTGGAACGCCGTCTGGACGCCCAGGGCATTTCCGTGGTGGACGCCTCGCTGGAAGAGATGGACGCCCACTGGGACGCCATCAAGGGCGAGGAATAGGCCGGGGACGGTCAGTTGTCCGCCGGCGCGACGTCCACCGGCAGGCGGCGGCCCTGGTCCCGGTTCAGGAATTCCTCGTAGAGCTGGATGTGACGGCTGTCGATGGGCACATTGAATCCGTCAATGAAGAGTCCCACGATCTCGGACTGGAGCTCGAAGGGATCGCCGGTCGAAACGAACAGGTTCGCCTTCTTGCCGACTTCGATCGAGCCGTAGTCATCGGCAATGCCCAGCATGGTGGCCGGGGCCAAGGTCACGGCCTCCAGCGCTGCCTCGCGACCCATGCCGTATGCGGCGGCAAAGCCTGCATTGAAGGGCAAGTTGCGGACGTTTTCCACTTCACCGGACCGGAGCGCCACCATTACACCGGCGTCGTGGAGCAAAGCGGCATTGGCATATGCCCGGTCGTAGCGATCCGAACCCCGTGACGGCGTCGCCAATACCGGACCGACGAACGCCGGGATGCCGGCTTCGGCTATCCGCTCCGCCACGCGCCAGCCCTCGGCCACGCCGGACAGGATGACATTCGGGAGTTCGCGCTCGGCGATCCAATCCAGCGCCGCGCTGATGTCGGCTTCGGCATCGGCCTTGATCATGAGCGGGATGTCTCCCTGGACCACGGGCCGGAGGGCGGCCATTTCAGGCGAATATACAGGACGGTCCTTGCCCGCAGGCTCCGCCTCCCACGCGCTGGAAATGCGATCGTAATCCTCGGCGCGATCCCAGATCTCGTTCAGTTTGGCCATGGCATCCTTCCATGCCTTTTCAGGATCCTGATCGCCGCCACCGCCACCGCCGAATCCGAAGAACCGCGACCGCTTGCGCGGGAACTCGAGCACCATGAGCCGGGCGCCACCCGCGTCCATCTGTTCAGGCGTATAGCCGACCAGGTTGATGGCAGCGGCCGTTCCGGGGAAAAGTCCACCGGAGGGTTCGGTAATGACCGTGGTCACCCCGTTGGTGCGCGTAACGGGTATGGCCACCGAGTTCGGGTTGACAGCCGTGAGCGCATCCATGTGTGGGGTTATGTCACCCACTTCGTTGGTGTCATTGGTTTCGTCGACCGAGCCGACTTCCACCAGACCGAGTTGCGTACCGGAATCGATCATGCCCGGGTACACATGCATACCACTGGCGTCGATGACCGTGGCCCCTTCCGGGATGGATACGTTTTCTCCGACTGCCGTAATGCGGTCACCCTGGATGACGACCGTACCGCGTTCGATGGTCCCGTTGGCCACCGTCTCAATGCGGGCGTTCGTGATGGCGTAAGTGCCCTGCTGTGGCCGCGCATCCTGTTGGACGAACATCACGAGGGCGAGGAGGGTCAGTGTGAGGATATTCATTTTTCGACGTCCTGGATGTGTGCGACTTCCTCTTCATGGACGTGGCCTTCCTGCTCCATGAACGTGTCCAAACGGGCAGATGGGGAGATTTCAAGCCGCATGTCGTCCGGATCGTTCGTCCGGTCGAAATAGCGGACCCCGTCCACGTACGTCTGCTCGGCGATCGCGTAGATGCTGAGCGGATGTGCACTGAACACGGCCACGTCGCCGTCCTTGCCGACTTCAATCGAGCCGACGCGGTCCTGGATGCCCAACTGGATGGCGGGGTTGATGGTGATCAGGGCCAGGGCCTCATCGTCCGTGAGATCGCCGTACCGCTGCGTCTTGGCGGCCTCGTGGTACAGGTGGCGGTTGAGCTCACCGGAGTCGGAGTTGATGGACGTCCGGACGCCGTTGCGGGTCAGGATGGCGGCATTCCAGGCCGTCGAGTAGTAGACCTCGAATTTGTAGGACCACCAGTCTGCGAAAACCGAGGCCATGGCACCGTAGGCTGCCAGCTCGGGAGCGACCTTGAAGGCCTCATTGGCGTGCTGGAAGGTAATCCGTTCCACACCGTAGTCTTCGAGCACACGCAGCAGCATGAGGATTTCGTCGGCCCGGTAGGAATGGCAATGGACCAGGATATCCCCGCGCAGGATGTCTGCCATGATCCCGGAGCGTTCGTTGTACACGGGCGGAATGGCCCGCGGATCGGTACTCGCGTTGAAGGCATCCCACGCTTCCATGTAGCGTTTGCCTTCTTCAAAGGCGTCACGCAACACCTGCTCGACCCCCATGCGGGTAGCGGGCACGATGGCACCCGTTCCGCCGCTGCCCCGCCGGCCGTGGACCCGCGTGGGGTTCTCGCCGAGTGCGAACTTGATGGTGCGTGGTGCGCCATCGAAGCGGATGGCATCCGGATCGCTGAAGCCCCAGCGGTGCTTGATGGTCTCGTTCTGTCCACCGATCACGTTGGCCGATCCGTGCATGATGTGCGACGTGGTCACGCCGCCCGCCAATGCCCGGTAGATGCCCAGATGATACGGATTCGTGACGTCCTCCATCCGGACCTCCGCCGTGACGGGGGACGATCCTTCGTTGATGCTGGAGAGGGCAATGTGGGCGTGGGCGTCAATGATGCCCGGCATGATGAACTTGCCGGAGGCGTCCACGACCTCGACGCCGCGGGGCGCCCGGAGGCCGGAGCCGACGCCGGTGATCTTGCCGCTCTCAATGAGTACGTCCGCGTTCTCGAGCGTTCCGTTCGTGACGGTAAGGACGGTGCCGCCCCGAAGGAGCACGTCCTGGGCCATGGCTGGCGTACCTGCCAGGAGGGCCGCCAGGAACGCAACCTGTAAAAAGGCCCGGGTCCAATCGTTCATGGGATTCTGCATAATCATGGCGTTTGACATCAATTGGTGTACGGCCGACCGTCGACGAAAACAGTCTGTACCTTCATGTCTTTCGAAAAGAGATCGCCCTTGACCAGGACGAGGTTGGCCATCTTGCCGACATCCACGGTTCCCATGACGGACTCCATGCCGACATATGCAGCGGCGTTGACAGTCAGGGCCGCCAACGCGTCGTCCACGGACAACCCCGCGTCCAGATAGGCGCGGAGATTGGCCATGACGTCCTTTGCTTCGACGCCGTAGGACGCAAAGGCAAAGGGCAAGCCGTGCTCGGCGAACAGGGCCGGCATGCCCAGGTAGTCCTGCCGGGACTGCAATTGACGGGCTTCCAGGTTGCGCCGCTCCGCTTCCGTATCCCGGTACGTGGCCGTCCGCGTGTCGGGATCGTAATTCTCCAGGATGTAGGCCAGCGAATCATCCGTCACCTTTTCCATCCAGTCCGGCTTGTCCGGCAGGTCCAGGGTGACGGCCAGGGGCGCACGCGACGCCGTCAACTTGTCGAGGACATCGAAGCCCTGCGACAGACCGGACAGCATCAGCCGGAATCCCAGGGCCTCCTGGAGATCCAGGGCACGGTGGATTTCCAGCGCGTCGTCGGTGTGGATGAGGAGGGGGCGCTCACCGGCAACAACCGGAAAGAACGCATCGTGGACCGGGTCCTGGGGTGGGCGGGACAGTCCCGTGGGGTCCTGGGCATACAGGTCGCCGACACGCATCCGACGGTCCGATTCCCGGTACAGTTGACGCATCTTGGCCATGATGGCCATGGGGGTTCCCGGATACACGCCACGGGCGCCCTCGAATTCCATGAACAGGGCCATCGGGCTTCCATAACGCATCCCCTGGGCGTCGAGCAACACCACGGCAGCGGTTCCGGGCAGCATGCCGCCATGCGGGACGACGTTCGCGGCGGTGAAACCGAGCATGCGATGCGCATCCATCGATTTGTGGGACGGGTCCAGGAAATCACGGACGTCCCGTTCAGGCTGGATTCCCGCACGGTCATTCGGCGGGTTGCCGCGGTCCTCGACCGCAGGCAGATTGTTTTCGCGGGGCGGCTCCGGTATGCCGACGTGGGAGAGGGCATCAATAAAGCCGGCGACGACCGTCAATGAGTCTCCGTCCACGATCCGGGCGTCCCAGGGGGCTTCCACGCGGGCGCCGACGGCGGTGATGACACCGTCCTTGACGACCACGGTGCCGCGCTCGATGACGCGACCCGGGGCCTGGACAATCCGGACGTTCTGGATGGCATACGTGCCGGTGATTTCCGGGATGTCCGGGCTGTTCGATTGCGCCAGGGCGGGCCATGCGGAAAGCAACAGGACTGCAACCGTGACCAAGGCCCTGGTCATGGCGGCGGTCGCTCGGAATATGGGGGTCATCGCTCTTGGTGTTTGTTGAATCAGGCTTCGGCCGACCATCCGTCAATGATGCCCAGGATGATCACGTTGGCCGGGATATCGCCGCCCTTCATGAGTTGGCGGACGACCGACCCCTCCTTGGCTACCAGGACCACATCGTCCACGCCTGCACCGTAGCCGGGGTCAATGGCCAGCATGTCCAGTTCGCCGTCCAGGTCCCCGAGGGTATCGATGGGATGGACAATGAGAAGCGTTCCCAGGCGGAAGGCCTCGTGCTTGCGGGTCGATACGATGGTTCCGGTGACGCGGCACAGCTGCATCTGGGGGAGCTCCGGTTACTTTACGAGGTGTTGCAATTCGTCCACCCGGCGCACGATGGACTCACGATCCATGGTCCGGTAGATTTCCGGGAGGAGAGCTTTGCTGGTGCACTCCATGACCGCCACGAGCGTCTGAAGTTCCACCTCGAGCGGATAGGTGGGTGGCATGAAGTCGTCCACCACTTCCTTCAGTATGCGCGTGGTGACATTGCCTTTGGTGCGGCCATCGGCGGCCGCGCGGAATTTTGCCCGCGTAAGAAGCGCTTCCATATCGGCCCCGGAAAACGTCCGTTCACCGTTCAGCAGGGCGTCCGGGATGTCGGACATGGGCAGGGAGACACCCGTCCGCTTCATCATGACGGTCAGCAATTCCTCGCGTTCCGCCCGCGTGGAAGGGTAGAAGAGGGCAATGTGTTCTTCGGCGCGACCCTGCCGCTTGAGGTCGACCGGCATGTAGTCCGGCCGCGCGGTGAGCAGGAAGAAAATGATCTTGCCGCGGTGCGACGGATCGCTCATGAACTGGGCAATCTGTCCGAAGACGCGTTTCGAGACGCCGGAATCGCCCTCGGCGTCCCGGTTGCCCAGGGCGGCATCTGCTTCGTCGATCATGACGGCGACGGGGGTCATGGCCTCGAGCAACGTCAGGATTTTTTCCAGGTTCGATTCGGTCTGCCCCTGCCACTGGCTCCGGAAGTTCTTCAGCTTCACCATCGGGATCCCGATTTCGCCCGAGAAGCACAGGATGGTGAAGGTTTTCCCGGTTCCGACCGGTCCACTCACCAGGTAACCCATGGGCATGACGTCGGGCCGGCCGGCCTTGATGGCCTTGGCGGCCTGCCGCAGGTGGGTCTTGGCTTCGTTGTGACCGGCGACGTGGTCGAGCGTGAGGTCGGTCTCCACGAACTCCAGCATGCCGTAGGCTTCCGCCTCAATGAACTCCTTCTTCATGTCCGAGAGGACATCGAAGGTGAGCTTCGTGCGGTTCTCCAGGACATCGGCCAGAATGGTCCGGAGCTGGATGAACCCGAGGCCGGCCGTATTGGCGGCCAATCCGCGCGCGTCGACGGCCGAAAACTGCGCGTACAGTTCCTCGCGGCCCTTCAGGTACCAGTCCACGAACTGCCTCCGTTCCGTTTCACCCGGAATGGGAATCCGGATTTCAGCCGTATATGGGCTCTGCACCAGTTGCTGGTTGAGCTCAGACAGGTTCTGGGCGACGAGCGTGACCGTGAAGTCGCTGCTCATGAAGAGCGGATCGTGCGACCATTTCTGCAGGAAAACGAGGGCGTTGCGGTCTTCCGCGGAATACGTGGCGGCCTCGGCCATCGGAACCACGGTCTCCGCATAATCGATGACGCAGGCAATCCGTTTTCCGTCGGCGAGACGGGTCCGGAAATAGTTCTGCAGCACCGATAGCACGCGGACGGGATCCTTGGGCAGCTTCTGGGCGAAATCCGTCCCGAAAATCGTGTCGTATCCGGACAGGGCCTGGTTGAAATCCTTCTGGCTGGCCTTGTCAGCGAAGTGGATGCCGCTGGACCGGTCGTAGAAGAGGACGATGTCCCGCGAGGCGAACAGGTCCTGGATGAGGAAGTCCGTCAGCGAGACATACGTCGTGTTGCCGTCCTCGTCCTGCGAGGGCACGAGGTCGCGGACCGCTCCGTACAGGATGAACTGCGTGAGCGTCTTCGTGAAATACTTCCGCGCGAATTCCTGGGCCCAGGCCGGGTAATGGGCCGTGTACTGCTCCAGGAGGGAGGGCAACGAGGGCGACTCGACTTCGAGCTCGGCCGGTGGGGTTTCGTCCGGGGTGTCAGGCGATGGTGATTTCGTCATTCAGATAGATGTCTTGGATGGCGTTCAGGATGTCGACTCCTTCCTTCATGGGGCGCTGGAAGGCCTTGCGTCCTGAAATCAGACCCATACCACCGGCGCGCTTGTTGATGACGGCCGTTTTGACCGCTTGTTGCAGATCGTTCGATCCGCTGGCACCGCCGGAGTTGATGAGTCCTGCCCGCCCCATGTACCCGTTCGCCACCTGGTAGCGCGTGAGGTCGATGGGGTGGTCGCTCGAGAGCTCGCTGTAAATGCGCTCATCCAATTTGCCGTAGCTGGAGTTGCCGCTGTTCAAGGCGCGGTATCCGCCGTTCTGCTCGGGCTGCTTCTGCTTGAGGATATCGGCTTCGATGGTGGCCCCGAGATGGTTCGCCTGGCCGGTCAGGTCGGCACTGGTCTCGTGGTTCACACCGTCCACCGTGAATTCGCTGTTGCGCATGTAGCACCAAAGGATGGTCATCATGCCCAGTTCGTGGGCAATGGCGAACGCCTCGGTGACTTCCTCCAACTGCCGGTTGGACTCTTCCGAACCGAAATAGATGGTGGCACCCACGCCGACGCATCCCATGTTCCAGGCTTCTTCTATCCGGGCGAACAGGATCTGGTCGTACGTATTCGGATAGGTGACCAGTTCATTGTGGTTGAACTTCATGATGAAGGGGATGCGATGCGCGTACTTGCGCGCAATGCTGCCCAGTGCGCCATAGGTGGATGCGACGCCGTTGCACCCTCCCTCGATGGCCAGCTTCACGATATTCTCGGGATCGAAGTAAATGGGGTTCTTGGCAAACGATGCGCCCGCGGAATGCTCGATCCCCTGATCCACGGGAAGGATGGAGATGTACCCCGTGCCGCCCAGCCGACCGGTTCCGAAGAGTTGCTGCATGGAGCGGAGCACCTGGGGATTGCGGTCCGAGCCCATCCATACGCGCTCGACGAAGTCGGGCCCGGGCAGATGGAGGTGCTCCTTGGCGATGGTCGTGCTCTTGTGGTCCAGCAGGTACGACGCCTCGGCGCCCAGGATGTCGGCAATGTCGGTAGTGGTCATGACGGGAATTCAGAATTGATGGAAGCCTGCGATCGGAACCTGCATGTTAGCGGTTTCGGGGCCGGACGGCAACCCGGATTTCTTCCGGAATCGCTTCCGGATGGCGAAAATAATGAGGAATTTCTTCCGCGAGCAGCGGGGCGAGGATCAAACCCTTCGATCCGAGCCCCGTGAAGACGTGGACTCCGGGTGTGCCGGGCAATGGACCCACCATGGGGAGCCGGATGCCCGGGACTGTGGCGCGACAGCCTGCCAGGCGCTCCACGACCGGCGACCCGGCCAGCGACGGCATCATGGTGATGGCCCGGTCCAGGAGGGCGTCGCCCATGTCCACGTCGGGCTCCATGTGGGAAAAGGTGTGTTCATAGGTACTGCCGACGAAGAAGGTGTCGCCTTCGTCCACGATGTAGCCGGCGCCGGACAGTGAGGGGAGCATTGCCGCGGCGTCCGTGGCGGGCGGGAGCCCGGCGGGGCGTGCGACACGGACCGATTGTCCCTTCACGGCGTGCAGGTGCAGACGCGGCAACTGCCCGCGCATGAGTTCCCCACACCACGGGGGCAGCATTCCGCCGCCCAACGCGAGCAGCATGCGGCGGGCCACCACCGGCGCGCCGTCGGCGAAGTGGGCGGTCACGCACGCGTCGGCCCCGGCCGACGCGTGCCACCGGCGGAGCCGGGCCGGGAACCGGGTGACCGCCCCTCGCCGGACGGCCAGCCGGACGACGGCGTCCACGAACTCCGGGATGGACAGGGTCATTCCGCCGTAGATGTCCAGGAGCCCGAAAGGGGCGCGTACGAAGGACCATCCCTTCGTGTCGGTTGGATCGGTCGTTTCTCCGGTCAAGGGCTCCGCATGCCACCGGGCCATATCCGGGAACTCCTCGGCAGACTTCCGGCAGTCCTCGGCTTGCTGGGGTGTCATGGCCGAGCGCAGCAGGCCGGATCGGACGTGGGGCCGGAAGTCGGCGGCATCAATGAGGCGATCCAGGGCCGGAAGCGCCTCCCGCACGCGCCACGGGGGGCGCGACCGGAGGCCCATGAGCGGACTGGCGAGACCTGCCCCGACGCCGGAGGCGCCTGCGGCCGGGTGCGACGCATCGACCAGCAGGACCCGCTCGTGGCGGGCCAACTCGGCCGCCGCGCAGGCACCGGCCAGTCCGGCACCGACGACGAGCGTATCGAACGAACAATTCATGGCCACACGGGTGGAGGAGCGGGACAACGTCAATGGACATCCTTACGTTACGGTACGCATGCAAAAGACGCAGACCATAATCATCGGCGGCGGCATCATTGGCCTGTCCATTGCCTGGGAACTCGTCCGGCGGGGGCAATCGGTCGTCGTACTGGAGCGCGATCACGTCGGATTGCACGCCTCGCGGGCGGCGGCGGGCATGCTGGCCGCGGTCGCCGAGTTGGGATTCGAGGAATTCGATCTGTATGCGTTCTGCGCGGACTCGGTCCGTCGCTGGCCCGTGTTTGCCCGCGAACTGGAGCAGGACAGCGGCCTGCCGGTGGACTACCGCGCCCACGGAACGATCGTGGCGGCCAGGGACCGGGATGCCGCAGCGGGCATGCGCCGTGCGTACGAATTCCAGCGGGAACACGATTTCGACGTTTCCTGGTTGACGCGCGACGAGGCCCTGGATATCGAACCGTTCCTGTCGCCGAACATTGCTGCGGCCATGTTCGCGAAGGAGGATCATGCGGTGGACAACCGTGCCGTTCTGCAAGCGCTCGAGGCGGCCATCCGGGCGCGCGGGGGGACGGTCCGCGAAAACGCGCCGGTCCGGGAGGTCCGGTTCGGCAGCGGGCCACCGGAAGTCTGGTTCGGGACGCGAGGCAAGGATGGCGCCGAAGACAAGGAAGAGCAGCTCGAATCCATGTCGGCCGAGCAGATCGTGCTGGCCGCGGGACCCTGGTCGCGCGACATTCCCGGCCTGCCCGATGTCGCCAGGCCGCCCGTACGGCCGGTAAAAGGGCAGATCCTGGAACTGCACATGCAGGCACCCTTCTCGCTCAAACACGTCGTGCGTGGCAAGCGGGCCTACCTGGTGCCCCGATCCGACGGTCGGCTGATAGTCGGGGCCACCAATGAGGAGATGGGTTTCGACCTGGACGTGACGGCTGGCGGAATGTGGTCCATCCTGGATGGCGCATGGGAACTCGTCCCGGGTATCATGGATCTGCCGGTCCTGGGTATTGACGTGGGTCTGCGTCCCGCAAGCCGGGATCATCAACCCATGATCGGCTGGTCGACCACGCCGGGTCTGTTCGTGGCAACCGGACACTATCGGCATGGTATCATGCTGTCGGCGGCCACGGCGCACGCGGCGGCGAATGCCCTCACCGGCGGTACGCTTCCCGCACTCCTGGCGCCGTTCGACCCCACGCGCTTCACGCACTCAGCATCCTGAATCCAGCAGCATGAAACTTTCAGTGAACGGAGAATGGCGAACCCTTTCGGAGGACGACGTGGCTTTGGCGGCGTTCCTTGAGCGCGAGGGCATGGACACGGCCAAGGGGATTGCGGTGGCGGTCAATGACCGGGTCGCCCCACGTTCCAAATGGACCGACATCCGGCTTTCCGACGGGGACCGGGTGGAAATCGTCACTGCACGGCAGGGAGGCTGAACACCATGCAAGACCATTTGCTTTCCGACGCCAGCGAAATCCTGCGCATTGGACCGCTCTCCCTGACGTCGCGCCTTCTGGTCGGGACGAGTGGCTACCCGAATCCCTCGGTCATGATGGAAGCCATCGAGGCCTCGGGGACCCAGCTCATAACCGTGGCCGTGCGTCGCGTGAACCTGAATGACCGGGGCGGGGAGGACTTCATGGACCTGCTGGCCTCGTTGCCGGTGGACCTGCTGCCCAATACGGCCGGCTGTTATACGGCCCGCGAAGCGGTCCTGGTGGCCGAGTTGGCCCGGGAAGCACTGGAAACGGACCTCATCAAATTGGAGGTCATCGGCGACGACGAAACGCTCATGCCCGATACGGAACAATTGCTGAAGGCAGCCCGCGAACTGATCGATTCCGGATTCACCGTGATGGCGTATGCCAACGACGATCCCGTGACGTGCCGCAAACTCGCAGACATGGGATGCGCCGCGGTCATGCCGTTGGCCTCGCCCATCGGCAGCGGAATGGGACTTGTGAACCCCTACAACCTGTCCCTCATCCGGGAATTGCTGCCCGATATCCCGTTGCTCGTGGACGCCGGTATCGGGACGGCAAGCGATGCGGCGCTGGCCATGGAACTGGGTTATGACGGCATACTGCTGAACACGGCCATTTCGCAGGCGAAGCATCCCGTACGGATGGCGGCAGCCATGCGGCATGCTGTGGAAGCGGGGCGTCTGGCGTGGCTGGCGGGACGGGTGCCCAAGCGTTATTATGCGAAAGCCTCTTCCAGTCCGGAGGGGCGCATAGAAACCGCCTGACGAGGATGCCCCATGGACCTGCCTCGATTGATGCTCATCGCGGACGGGTTTACGCGCGATGACGTGTACGCCAAGGTCCGCAGCGCCGCGGAATTCGGTGTGCCCTGGATCCAGCTCCGGGACCACAGTGCCCGGACCGACGTGTTCGAACATGCTGCGGGTCGTTTGGTGGCCGAATTGCAGCGGATAAACCCGCGACTCCTGATTTCCATCAATTCCCGGATTGCCGTGTGCGAATCCATGGGATTGCCCCTGCACACCGGATTCCATGGCGTTTCGGTTTCGGAAGGAGTGAACATCCTGGGGTACGATGCACTGGTCGGCGCCTCCGTGCACTCCCGCTTCGAGGCCGTCGATGCGTCGCGGGACGGAGCCAAGTATGTCATTTTCAGTCCGGTGTACGAATCACCGACCCATCCCGGCAAGAAAGGGTGGGGTCTGGAACTGCTCCGAACGGTCTGTTCGTCGGTGCCGGACATCCCGGTGATGGCCATGGGCGGCATCATGCCGGAACACGTGACCGGGTGCCTGACGGCCGGTGCCCACGGCGTGGCCACGCATTTCGGAATCATGGGCGCCATGAACATTCGCGAGGCGGTTTCAGAGTATCTTCGCGTTGTCCCCCGCTGATCCATCCTCCACACTTTCCACGTTGAAATCCATGGTCCATGCTGTTCCGCCCATAGCGCTTACGATAGCCGGAAGTGACTCCGGGGGAGGTGCCGGCATCCAGGCGGACATCAAGGCCATGCAGGCCAATGGCGCGTTTGCCGCCAGTGTCGTCACGGCCATCACGGCGCAGAATACCACGTCGGTATCGAGCGTTTTCGAACTGCCGGTGTCCGTGATTGCCGACCAGATCGATGCGGTCATGAGCGACCTGGCGGTCCGGACCGTGAAGGCCGGAATGCTGAGTTCGTCGGAAATCATATCGACGGTCGCCGAGCGTCTCAGGCACTGGAACGTGAAATCCTTCGTGCTGGACCCGGTCATGGTCTCCAAGAGCGGGTACAACCTGTTGCGGGAGGACGCCGTGGAAGCCCTTCGGAACGAGTTGTTTCCCCTGGCCACGCTGGTCACCCCGAACGCCCTGGAAGCGTCCCGGCTCACGGGACTGGGTCCCATCCGTTCCATTGCCGATGCCCGCCGGGCAGCCCGTATCATCCACGAAATGGGCGCCAAGGCGGTGCTGGTCAAGGGCGGTCATCTGGAGCACGAGACCGAGGCGGTTGACGTGCTGTACGACGGAACGAACCTGCATCTGTTCAGGGAAGCCCGGGTGGACACCAAGCACACACACGGTACGGGTTGCACGTACGCATCGGCCATCGCCGCCGGTCTGGCCCGCGGTCTGGCCCTGGATGTGGCCGTGGCCCGCGCAAAACTCTACGTGACGAAAGCCATCCGTCATGGCCTCGCCATGGGCTCCGGCCACGGACCGGTGGACCACTTCTACTTTTTCCGGGAGAACGCCACCTTTCCATACGGATGACCGAACTCCGCAAGGCGCTCACCACCTTTGACGGGGTTGCCCTCCTCATCGGCATCACCATCGGATCGGGAATCTACTCGACCCCGTACCTGATTGCCGGGTATTTCGGATCGTACACGGGCGTTGTCGCCACCTGGTTGGTGGTCTCGCTGTTCGTGTTCACCGGTGGCCTGATTTACGCCGAACTGGGCTCCCGTATGCCCACTACGGGTGGCGAATATGCCTATATCCGGCACGCGTATGGTCGCCGGGCCGGATTCCTGTTCGGCTGGGCCCAGTTGTTCATCATCCGGACGAGCCCCGCCGCGGGCCTCGCCATCGTAGCCGCGGATTACATCGCGTTCTTCGTGCCGTTGCCGGGATCGCGGCATACGATGGTCGCCCTGGGCATCATTGCCCTGCTGGGCGTCTTCAATTACATGGATGTCCGATGGTCGGCCCTGTTCCAGCGGGCCACGACGGTCATGAAGGTGGGTGGACTGGTGCTGTTTGCGCTGCTGTTCGCGGTCCTGCTGGGCGGCAGCGAGAGCCAATTGCACTCCGTTGCCGCGCCGCTCGGCGACGGGGGGTTCCTGTCCCGCCTCATTCCCGCGCTCATGCTGATCGTGTTTACGCACACGGGGTTCGATCGCGTCGGGTACGTGGCCGGAGAAATGACCAATCCGCGTCAGATCATTCCGCGGTCCATGATGATAGGTCTGGGCATCGTGATCGGCGTTTACGTCACCACAATCAGCATTTACCACTACGTCCTCGGCATGGAGGCGCTCCGGGCCACCACCATTCCGGCGGCGGCCGTGGCGCAGGAGATGCTGGGGCCGCTCGGCGCATCGGCCATCGCCATCCTGGCCATCGTATCGGCCGTATCCTCCATCAACGGAACCATGTTGTCGTCGAGTCGGGTGTACTACGCCATGGCGCGTGACCGTCTGCTTTTCCGCTCCTTTGATTACATCCATCCCCGCTTCCGGACGCCCTCCCGGGCCGTGGTGGCCCATGCCGTGTGGGGTGGGGTCATTCTCGTGGCCCGCAGTGAATTCGAGACGATCGCGGCCGGAATGGTATTTGCCATCCTGATCTTCTACACCATGACGACCTTGGCCCTGTTCAAATTCAGGCGCGAGCACGTGGGCGAGGACGACGAGGAGGAGAACGGGAAGATCTTCCGGGTGCCCTTCTGGCCGGTGCTGCCCGCGTGCTATCTTGTGGGCGTGGTCGGACTGTTGGTTTTCCGGGCGGTCTTCCAATGGCGGGAGTCGTTCGTGGATCTGATGATGGTCCTGACCGGTATTCCGGTATCCTATTTTTGGCTTTCGCGCAACCATGCTCCAGAAGACCGATCCCCGTAACCGGGATCTCATCGTGAACATCAACGGCCGTCTCCTGCACAGGGATGAGGCCGGTATCAGTCCATTCGACAGCCTGGTCCAGGGGGGTGACGGTGTTTGGGAGGGACTGCGGCTGTACAAAGGCCGGATTTTCCGGCTGGAGGAGCACCTGGACCGGCTGGTGGGGTCTGCCAAGGCGTTGGCGTTCCAGGAGATTCCATCGAAGTCGGCCCTGATCGAAGCGCTTCGACGCACGTTGGAGGCCAACGGCATGGACGATGGCGTCCACATCCGGCTGACAGTGTCGCGCGGTACGAAAACCACGTCCGGCATGGATCCCCGGTTGAACACGTCCGGCCCGACGGTGATCGTGCTTGCCGAATGGAAGGCGCCGGTCTACGACAAGGGCGGGCTGTCCATGATCACATCGTCCGTACGGCGGTTCCCGCCTGACTGCCTGGACCCCAAGATCCACCACAACAATCTGCTGCCGTCCATCCTGGCCAAGATCGAGGCGAATGTGGCCGGGGCCGATTCGGCGCTCATGCTGGACAAGGAGGGCTTCATTGCCGAAGCGAACGGGACGCACGTATTCCTGGTCCGGGACGGCGTGGTGTGGACGTCGCGGACGGATGCGTGTCCGGAAGGCATCACCCGGCAGACCGTCCTGGAGCTGTGTGCCGAGCACGGGGTTATGACCCGGGTGGAACGGGTGTCTACGACGGACGCGTACCGGGCCGACGAAATGTTCTGTTCCGGGACCATGGGGGAACTGGCCGCCGTAACGCGTCTGGACGGGCGGGTCATCGGGACAGGTGAGCCGGGACCGGTCACGGCCCGGTTGTCCGCCCTGTACCATGAAGCCGTACTGCACACCGGGTACCCTATCCTGTCACCATGAAACTGCTGCTTACCGGGGATATTCATCTGGGTCGCGCCTCCACGCGTACCGGCGAGGACGGTGCGTCCGTGCACAGGACCGTCGCCGCATGGGAGCGCATGGTCGACCTGGCCATTCGCGAGGGCGTTCGTGTGGTGTGTCTGAGTGGCGACATCGTGGACGGGGAAAACAGGTACTGGGAGTCCGTGGGGCCGCTTGAGGAGGGGATTGAACGGCTCGGCAAGGCGGGCGTGTTGACCCTGGCCGTGTCGGGCAACCACGACCACGAGGTGTTTCCGAGGTTGGCCCGGAATCTGCCCGGGACCGTATTCCGGCTGCTCGGGGAAGGCGGCCGGTGGGAGCGCACCACGATTGAGGATGCCGACGGTAAGCCGGCACTTGCGGTCGACGGATGGTCGTTTCCGTCACAGTACGTGCGGGAAGATCCGGTAGCCGCGTACCCGTTTTCGCGCCCCGGTGACCAGCCGGTTCTTGGTATGATCCACGGGGATCTGGGAGTGACCGGTTCGATGTACGCTCCGTTGTCGCTGGATACCCTGTCGCGGGCTTCCGTGGATGCGTGGCTGCTGGGGCACATCCACGTTCCGTCCCTGTCGGGCGACGTGCCCTGGGTGTTGTATCCAGGCTCGCCCCAGGCCATGGATCCCGGGGAGAGGGGACTTCATGGGCCCTGGATGGTGGACGTGGTCGATGGTCGCCTGGGGCGGCCCCGGCAGGTACTGGGCTCGTCGGTCTGGTACGATCAGATTGACGTTGACGTGTCGGACTGGACCGATCCCGAGCAGGATCTGCGCCGCGTCCTGGGACGCTTCGTGGCGGATATCCGGGAACGCTGCGGGAGCAGCCCCGACATCGTGTCCGTGCGCCCGGTGCTGACCGGTCGCTCCGAATTCCATAAGGCCATCAGGGAGCGGATGGAATCGCTCGTCGAGACGCCGGACGGATACACTGAAAAGGGCGTCCAGGTGCGGATGGACCGGTGGACAGACCGGGTGCTTCCGGCGCTCGAAACCGATGCTTGGTCGGGAACGCAAACGGTCCAGGGCGAGCTCCTGGCGTTGACGACCGAGGCCATCCCCGACCACGTACTGGACGCGCTCCGGCGCCGGTTGGCGAACTCCGGGGATGCCGGGATGTCCGGGCTGTCGGAGCAGGAACTGGAAGATTATGTTCGCGAGGCCGCTGCCGTGCTGCTGTCGGAGGTCCTGCGATGAGCATCCGATTGAAGCAGATCGAGGTGCTCCGGGCTCGGGGTATTTCGAGTGGGGAATCGTTCACCGTCCGGGACCTGGCGCCCCGCTTGAACCTGATATCCGGCCCCAATGGTTCGGGAAAGAGCACCCTTGCGCTGGCCATCCGCCAGACCCTCTGGCCATCGGCCCGGGACCTCGAAAGTGCGTTCCTTCACGCCGAATGGGAGCATGACGGGGCTTCGGTCACCGTGGATATCGAAGGCGGTTACCCGACCAGGGCGTCGGTCATGCCAGACGTGGGACCTGCCGAGCGCCGCGGGCGCTACCTGTTGGCCCTGCACGATATGGTGGTGGCAGAAACAGATTCGGAATCGGAATTCGTCCAACGACTGGTCCGCGATGCCATGGGAGGCGTTGACCTTGCCGGCGCGGAAGCGCGGCTCAGGTGGTCTACGGGTCCAACGCGCCCACTGAAACTGGAAAGAGCGCTGAACGCGGCAGAAAAGGCGGTTCGAGAGGCTTTGGGGCGGCAACGGGAACTGGCTGCAGATGAGGACCGATTGGCCGATCTGGATGCAGCCATCCGGAAGACGGAGGCGGCGGAGTCGGAACTGCAGGCGGTCCGGCTGGCACGTGTGGTGAAGACCCACCAGGAGGAATTGGATGTCCTGGAGCGGCGCATGGCGGAGTATCCCGATGCGGTTCGGACACTGCGTGGGTCTGAATCCCGGGACCTGGCCCGGATCCGGGAAGAAATCGGACGACTTGAGGTGGAGGAAGCCAAGCTCGACCAGGCCCGTGCTCGTGCGCACAACGCCATCAAGCAATCGGGCTTCGATGAACAGCCGCCGTCGGACGCCGACCTGGAGTCCTGGATTTCGGGGGCCCGACGGCTCGAGGACCTGGAACGGCGCCGGAGCGAGGCCGCCGGAGCGGTATCAGATTCCCGTACCGTGCTGGACAAAGCCTGGTCTGTCATCAGTGAGGTCGGTTCCCATCCTGAGGGAGGAGTGCTGGAGCGGGAGCATGCCCACGCTTGGAATGAACTGTGGAAGGAGTGGGCATCCCATCACGTCCGGGTGCTGGGCCTTGACGCCCAGCGGTCCATGATCGAACGGTTGTTGGACTCGGACCGGAATTCCGGTGCAGGCAGGCTGATGGATCCGGATCCCGCCGCACTGGACCTGGCGCAGCGCATCCTGGCCCGCTGGTTGCGATCGGCACCGGACACCGGATGGTCCATGCCCCTGATGGTCGCGTTGATCCTGTTGACCATCGCTTGCCTTGTTCTGGCCTGGCTCGTTTCGCCCTTGTTCGGATTGGGAGTGCTGATTCCGGTCGCGTTGTACCTGTGGAATCGGGCAGGGACGGACCCGACAGCCAGCCGGGCGTATGTGGAGACCGAGTGGCGCCGGGAAGGCGTTTCACTGGATGCGCCGCAGTGGACCGAGGAGTCCGTGCTGGCCCTGTATAACCGGCTCGGCGAGGCAAAGGCCGGACAGGACATTGCCCGTGCAGCACACTCGCGGCTGGATGCGTTGGACGATCAGGCACGGCAGTTGGAGCACGAGCGTTCACGCCTGTCCGGGCGCACAAATCAGCTGGAGGCGGACTCCGGACTTCGCGTCAAGGATCACATGGAAGATGCCGCCTGGCTGGGCACGCTGGCGCAGCGCATGGTCATCGTGGACAAGGCCAGGGAGGAGTTGGCCCGCTCAGAAGGGACGCTTGCCGCCGTCACAAAGGAACGGAATGCACTCCTGGAGCGACTGAACGGAAGTATGGGTCGGTTCCTGGATGGTCCGCTGGTCGATTCCGACCATGCGGTCGCCGCGGTCAACAGCTTGGCCAAGCGTACGGCCGAGTGGAATTCCCGGAAGAAGGACCTGGAGGATGCCCGGGAGGCGTTGGAGGTTCGGGTGCGGCCGGCCCTGGCCAAGTGGCGTGAGGAAGAATCGGACCTGCTGTCCCGGGTAGGGCTCGATGGCGATACGGCCTGGCAACTGGACAGACTGCTGGAACAGTTCGAGGCGTACGGAAGCGTGGCCACGGAGCATATGAAGCGGGAAGGGCTGCTTGCGGATGCCCGTGCGCGTTTTGCCGAAGCCATCGCGACCGGCACGGCCGACACAGAAGGGGAAGCCCTCGAGTCCCTGACGCTGGCCGACCTGAAAGCACGCGAATCCGGGCTGGAGGAGTTGGTTGCCGGCGCCGAGGGGCTGCGCGAGAAACGCACCACGATCCGAACGAACATCGAACATGCCCGACAAGGTTACGAACTGACACGCGCGCTGGAAGAGCGGGATGCCGTGCAGGGCCAGCTCCAGGCCCTGCGTCATGAGGCCCGGCAACAGCTGGCCGGTCAGGTGGTGGCGGAGCACGTCCGGACAGAAGCCATGAAGCGTTCAATACCGGCCGTGTTCAGCCGGGCACAGGACCTGTTGGCCCGCTTCACGTCCGGAGCACTGCGCCTGGAAGTGGATTTGACCTCCGAAACCCCGCGGATGGTAGCCAAATCCGATTCGGGGGTAGCCCGCTCCATGGGTCACCTTTCGGTGGGAGAACGGGTGCAGGTTTTGATGGCCGTCCGCGTGGCATTCCTGGAGCACGAGGAACCCCTGGCGCTGCCCCTGCTCGTGGACGAAGCGTTGGGCACGAGCGACGACGACCGCGCCCGGACCATCATTGACACGCTGCTGCAATTGGCCGTAGACGGGCGGCAGATCTTCTACTTCACCGCCCAGTCAGACGAACTCTCCAAGTGGACGGAACGCATTTCACAGCACGGCGGGTTTTCGGATGGGGACTGGACACGGATTGATCTGGCGGATGTCCGCAACCTGGAGGCAGCCCGGCGGTCTCCGCTGCCTGCGCCGCGCGAACCCGTGGAGCGTGATCTGCCTGCGCCCGGCCATCACTCCCACGCCGACTATCTCCGTGTATTGGGCGTGCCCGGACTGGAGCCACTGACCCGCGCCCCGGGCCAGGAGCATATCGGGCACGTGGTGGAAGACACGCAGCAACTGTACGCCTTGCTCCGTGCCCGCGTGGACACCGTTCACGCATGGGAAACGCTGGACGGGACCCATTCACCGATGGCGAGCCTGGATGCGGACAACGCTGCCGAGGCCCATGCTTTCCGGGCGGGTGTCCGTGCCCGGATTGCCGTGCTGAAGGATGCGGTTGATTTGTGGCGTAGGGGACGCGGACGTCCGGTGGACCGGAGTGTGCTGGAAGCGAGTGGGGCCGTATCGGCGACCCATATGGAATCCGCAACGGACCTTGCCCGACGCGTGGGTGGTGAGGCGTCCCGCGTGCTGGCAGGACTGGAGGCAGGGGAGGTAAGCCGATTCCACAAGGCGAAAATCACGGAACTCCGGGACTGGCTCCTGGATCACGACTATCTTGACCCGGCAGCCCCCCTGGGTGCCGACGCAGCGCGTATCCAACTGCTTGCCCGGCATCAGGAGGTCCCCCCTGAAACCATCGATCGGATTGTACACCTGCTATGGACTACGGACTGAAGGACCACGTCATCATGGTTGCCGCCTCCAGCAAGGGGCTCGGACGCGGTATTGCGGAATCGGTGGCCGCATCCGGTGCTCGCGTCTCCATGGCCAGCCGGACGGCCGCCGACATCACCGCAGCGGCCGCCGAGGTGTCCAGGACCCATGGCGTGCAAGCGGAGGGGTACGTGATGGATGCCACCGTTGGCGCGTCCATCCAGGCCTGGGCGCAGGCCACGCGGGAACGGTTCGGTCGGATAGACGGCCTGGTGGTGAACGCAGGAGGTCCCAAGCCCGGCAAGTTCGATGATTTTGACGACGCCGACTGGCAGGCTGGATTCGAACTCACGCTCATGAGCGCGGTGCGCATGATCCGCGCCGTGCTCCCGGTCATGCGGGAGCAGGGAAGCGGGAGCATAGTGACCGTCACCTCGTCCTCCATCAAGGAGCCCATCGACATCCTGTTGCTGTCCAATGTGTTCCGGTCGGGCGTCGTGAGCCTGGTCAAAAGCCTGTCGGCCGATCTGGCGGCGGAGGGCATCCGCATCAACAATCTCGTCCCGGGCATGGTGGATACGGACCGGATCCAGTCCAACGATGCCTACAAGGCCGAGTCCCTCGGCATTCCGGTTGAAGAATATGCCCGCTCTCGCCAGGCGGCCATCCCCATGGGCCGGTATGGTACGCCCCGCGAGTTCGGTGACGCGGGCGCATTCCTGCTGTCCAATGCGGCCTCCTACATCACCGGCGCCACCCTCATGGTGGACGGCGGAAAGAGCCGCACGGTCTGGTAGACCTTACATGGGCGCAATGACGGGCAGGTCGAAGTACGTGCCGGTATGCGGCTCGGCGTTCAGGGTGTAGTGCCACCACTCGGCGGCATAGTTGGTGAATCCGGCCTCGCCCATGATGTCGACCAGCAGGTCCCGATTGGCACGGGCCTGGGCGGTGATGGACGCGTCCGCCGTGTGGGACACCACATCGAAATAGTCGTACGGCGTCCCGAAATCCAGCAGCACACCGTCGCGGGCCAGGGCCAGGTCAACCGTGCTGCCGCGGGAATGTCCGGACCGTTCAGCAATGTATCCCTGGGCAAACAGGCTGTCCTTGGGCACACGCGGGTAGTAGGCGGCCCGCATGAGGGTATCGGCCGGGTCGGCCGCCCAGGCCATGAAGTCGTTCACGGCCGTCTGGGGACGATAGCAGTCGAACACCTGCAGGGTGAGGCCGCGGGCCTCGGCCAGTGCCTGGGCTCGGGCCAGTCCAGCCGCGGCCTCCGGCGTCAGCAGGCAGACCGGGTCGACGTACCCCGCGACGGGTCGGCCCAGGAAATTCTCGTTCGTCAGGTAACGCAGGTCGTGGATGACGCCGGGTGCAACCGTGGAGAGGGCGACTAACGGGTTGTCCGAGGCTGATTCAGTGGATTCAGAGCTGGAGGCTGGTGCCTCACCCTCACCCGCGCAGGCGGAGAGCAAGCAGAGCAGCAAGAAAGGAATGAACAGGAGGCGCTTCGGGAGATATTTCATGGGCGGGGGACCCGGGATCCAGGCAGGGAAGGCAGCCCGGGGTGGCGTTATTGGTATCGGAATGGACGAACATGGGCGGTAACAGGCCACTCAGCCCATCCCTTCCAATATACGGGCTATCCGTCCGGCGGCATGGGACCACGTGAATCCGTCCACGACACGCTGCCGGCCCTGCCGGCCCATCCGGTTCGCGTATTCGGGGTCCGAGAGCAGTCGGATGAGCCCGTCGGCCAGCGCAACCGGGTCGTCCGGCGGGACCAGCACGCCGCTTTCTCCTTCGGCGATGGCGTCGGGTATGCCGCCGGTCAGCGCACCGATGACCGGCGTTTCGCAGGCGTTGGCCTCCAGGAAAACGATACCGAAGCCTTCCACATCGGGATCGGCCTGGCGCGCGGGGAGGGCAAATACCTGGGCTGCGGAATAACACGCACGAAGGCGATTCCACGGCAGCCGGCCGGCGAACACCACCTGCGCCTCGACGCCCTCCCCGCGCGCCAGGGCCTCCAGGGCGTTGGCATCCGGGCCATCACCGGCAACAACGTAGACCGCGTCCGGCACGGCTTCCAGCACCCGGGGCAAGGCCCGGATGACGGTATCCACGCCTTTCCGGCCTACCAGACGACACACGGACAGGATCATGGGGCGGTTTCCGATGCCCAGTTCGTCCCGCAGAGCCTGCTGATCGGCCTCCCGGGCCGGCGAAAACACCTCGGGATCTGTTCCGTTGTTGACCACATGAACGGAAGAGTCCGGGACGCCGTACGGTTCCAACAGGGAAGCAGAGTAGTGACTGACGGGCACGAACCGATCGGCACTGCGGACCGCCGATCTCCGAAGCCGATCATACAACAAGCGCCCACCGGGAAAGCCCAACGGCTCCAGCAACAATTCCCGGCCATGGACGGCCAGGGCGACCGGAACCCGGCGCGACGAACCGGCACCCGCCAGACGAAGCGCGAGTGCAGCGGGCCATGCCACGGCAAGGGCGACATCCGGAGGAGCGTGCGTCGGACTGGCCGTGGCCAAAAGGGACCGGAGCTGGCGGCGCGCACGCAGCGGGAACGCATCGTACGTCGCGGCCACCCGAACAACCCGGACTCCGGCATCACGGAACGACGCATCCACGCTCGCATCCCCGGAAAGCGCCGGACAGACGACGGTAACGGCGTGTCCCTCGCGCACGAGTCCCCGGGCGATTTCCGCCGACCACGTCTGCGTGCCACCCACGTCCGGGGGAAAATCCTGGGTGACCAGCAGAACGTGCATCAGGACGAGGTCAGCCGGCGGACAATGGCGCGTTGATCCAGGCGCACGGATCGCAGGAGCCAGTCAATACCGTCCGACCAGCGATACGCCAGCAGGATCAGGATCATGTTGTTGGCCGGGAAATTGATGCGCATGGTCACCAGTATACCCACATGCATGACAATCAGCACCGTCATGATGTAGGGGCGCCACCGGGGCGATATGAGCATGACGCCGAAGAGCTCCGCCAAGAGACCGAAGCCCAGGATGAGCGTCCCCAGCCATCGGTTGTCCAGGATGAGTTGCTGGGCCCAGTTCAGGTCATACTCGCCGGATTTGCCAAGCACATCCACGGCCCGTTCCTGGATCCACATCCAGAGGTGTGCGCCGTCAATCCAGAAGGGTCCGGACGCGATCAACTTGCTGAACGCCGCCGTAGTATACCCGAAGCCGAGGAAGAACAGGATGATCCCGAGGGCGAACCGGCGTGCCTCCTTTTCCTGACGGAACGCCACGAACGCCACGCCCAGTGCCAGGACGGTGAGCCCGACGACGTTCGAGCCATATGAGATCTCGCCCAGGCTGTACCGGGACACGTACTGCAGATGGAAGAGGGCAATGAGCAGCGCATAGCCGTAGCGGCTCATGCGTGCGTATCCGGCAATGGCCGCACCGGACATGAGAATGGCATTCGCAATGGACAACCCATTGTCGAACATGAAGGAGATGTCCACGACGCGGGCCAATCCAAGTGGCAGAACGACATCCTGGATGTTCGGAATGTAAAGCCCCCACTCCCAGCCGAACCACAGGGCCCAGCCCACCATGATGGCCTCGAACAGCCGGAAAAACAGGATTTCACCCGCGGTTTCACGGCGCTCCGGTTGGAACAGCGTATGCATGAGTCGCTCCATCATGGTGCCACCTCCGGATTCAGCAGGGTCGAATCGGGCGTCATCAGGATCCAGGGTTGCCAGGCCGTTTCAATGTGCCCGTCGTCACCGAGCGAGCCCGACACGCGGTACACGAGCAGCGAGCGGTCATGGATGGATTCCACGAACAAGGAACGCAATGCGCCCACACGACGATCGGTCCAGACCGCCGACTTGGAGACGAAATTGGCCACATCGTTCTGATTGATGCCTTGCGACTCCACACCGAAGGGCTCGCCCTCCAGGGCATTGAACGTGGTGGGCTCCCATGAAATCATGCGGAGGTCCTCGTCACTCACATCCCGGACCACGGAGCGGGTCCAGGTATTTCCGGCCTGGGAGAACATGGGGTAGATGGAAAACGGCCAGAATTCCCCTAAATTCGTGGCGACCAAGAGGGCATACACCACAAAGGTGCCCAAAAGCCATTTCCTGGCTCTTTCCAAATACGGCATAGTGTTGAATTGTCTGATTCCGGCGCCCATCCCAAGTCCAATCGCGAAACCGCCCATCGGTTGATGGACCGGTGGAGGGAATTCCGGAAAACACGCACGGGTCAGACCTTGGTCCGTTTCGTGCGGATTCTGTTACTGATCTCCATCCTCGGGCTGCTGGCGTGGCAACTTACGTCCATAGGTTGGGGGGAGATGCTGGCGCATCTGCCGATTCATCCACTCTTCTATATCCTGTTCCTGTTACTCTATTTCTCGCTTCCGGTTGCCGAGAGTGTCATTTACCGTGTGACGTGGCGGTTCGATGTCGTCCGCGCATTCCCGGCGTTCATCAAAAAGCGGGTGTACAATCGTGACGTCATCGGCTATGCCGGGGAGGTGTATTTCTTCGACTGGGCCCGGAAACAGATCGGGCTGTCGAAGCGGGAGATTGCCGAGACCATCCGGGACAACAACATTATTTCCTCGGTGTCCTCCACGCTGGTGTCCATCGTACTCCTGGCGGTCTTCCTCTCGGTGGGGGAGTTGTCCCTGGAGCGATTGCTGGGTAAACAGAGCCTGACATGGATCCTGGTCGGATTGGCGGGATTGATCGTTCTCATCCCGGTCTGGGTCAAGTTCCGCCGGTTCCTCTTCAGCATGAGGCTGAAGCCGGCGGCTACGATTTTCGGGATCCAGATCGGTCGCCTGCTGCTCGGGCAGGTCCTCCAGATCGGGATGTGGGCGGTGGTCATGCCCGACATCGGTCTGTCGGTATGGTTCACCTATGCGGCCGTGAGCATCATCCTGACACGGATCCCGTTCCTGCCCAACCAGATGCTGATATTCACGAGTATTGGTCTGGGCTTGTCCGGCTCCATGAGTGTACCCCAGGCGCCATTGGCCGGAATGCTGGTCGTGTCCGCCGGGTTGGACAAATTGCTGAATGCGGTCCTCTTCGGCTGGATCACGTTGACCAAAAGGGATTCACGCTAATTGCACGGATCCGGATGAACGTACCCGGGTTGACCCGGATGAAACAAAGGACAAAATAGTCTTTAATCCCAAACGAGCATCCAGCCATGATCGATCTCAGCGTCTCCCCGAAGCCTTTCGAATTGCGTACCGTTGGCGAGGTAGTCACCGAGGACTACCGGCGCGGCATTACGTTCAAGCAGTTCGGGATTGACTTCTGCTGTGGAGGAGGGAAGTCCATCGCCGAGGCCTGTGCCGCAAAGAAGGTGGACGTCGAGACGCTCCGGAAGGCCATTGAAAACGTATCGGAGACCGGCGCTCCCGGCGTTCCGGCTCGGGCGGCGACCTGGTCCGCATCGTTCCTGGCCGACTATATCGTGAACCAGCACCATGCCTACGTCCGGGAGCGGGTACCCGTACTGCGCAAGTTCACGGCGCGGGTGGCCGCCGTCCACGGTCACCACTACACCGAACTGCAGGAAATCCGGGACATCTTCAGCACGCTGGCGGATGAGCTGGAAGCCCACATGGCGGACGAGGAGGCCATTTTCCCGGAAATCGGCCGGGCCGATGTGAGCGGGCGGTTGGGCGAACTCGAGCAGGAACATACCGAGGCCGGGGAGGCCATGGCCCGCATCCGTGCGTTGTCCGGCGACTACACGCCTCCCGAAGGAGCGTGCAATACATTCCGTGCAGCGTACGCCGGGCTCAAGGAGTTCGAGGAGGATCTGCACGCCCACGTGCATCTGGAAAACAACATCCTGTTTCCGAAGCTGATGGGGTAGCCCGGGGCCG
This sequence comes from Rhodothermales bacterium, assembly GCA_040221055.1. Lineage (NCBI taxonomy): Bacteria > Pseudomonadati > Rhodothermota > Rhodothermia > Rhodothermales > Rhodothermales bacterium. The sequence goes on from JAVJVN010000011.1 coordinate 166,779, forward strand.
GGTGGATTATTGGCGATCGGCGTAGATTGCGGTGCAATATCGCACGCTCCCACTCCGGTTGAACCATGAAAGGCACCTCCCTCGCGCAGTATCGCATTGAAGACGAGCTCGGTCGGGGCGGGATGGGTATTGTGTACCGTGCCACGGATACGAAGCTGGACCGGACCGTCGCCCTGAAGGTCCTTCCGGCAGCGGCGCTGGCCAGTGACGAGGATAGAGCCCGGTTTTACCGGGAAGCGAAGGCGGCCGCCGCGTTGAATCATCCCCACATCGCGGCCATCTACCAGATAGACGAAGCCGTGCCCGTGGCCGCAGACGGTTCGGAGGTCAACGCCAGCGATGGGCCGCGCCCGTTCATCGCTATGGAGTTCATTCCGGGCGATACGCTCCAGGAGCGGATCCGGTCGGGTCCCCTGAAACTTGCCGATGCTATACGACTGGCTTCGGAAATGGCCGATGCGCTCACGGCAGCTCACGCCAAGGGCATTGTCCACCGGGATATCAAGAGCGCGAACATCATGCTCACGGCCGATGGAAAGGCCAAGGTGTTGGACTTCGGGCTTGCCCAGACATCGGCATCGACCAAGCTGACCCGGATGGGGTCCACGTTGGGGACCGTGGCCTACATGAGCCCGGAGCAGGCACGAGGCGAAGAGGTCGACGGCCGGAGCGACATGTATTCCCTGGGGACGGTCCTGTACGAGATGGTGACCGGCCGACTCCCGTTTGGCGGCGAGTACGAACAGGCGGTAGTGTACGGCATATTGAACGAGCATCCGGAGCCCCTGACGGCGCTTCGCACCGGCGTTCCCATGGAACTGGAGCGGATTACGCTGAAATTGCTGGCCAAGGATGCGGCGGACCGTTATCAGTCGGGCGCGGATTTGATGGTGGATCTGAAGCACGTGCACGTCGGATCGGGTCACGTTTCGACCGCGCACGCAAGCCTTCACTCGGCTTCCCGACCCGCACTTTCAGCTGCACCCATGTCGGGGAATCGGTCGTCAGCCGCATCCGGATGGCGCCCGGCGCTGGGCGGGTTGGTTTTCGGGATCGTGCTGGTCGCCGTCGTCGCGTGGCTGATGTGGCCGGCAGCCCCCGTTCGGCGGCCCGCCAATGTTTCCGTACCCCTGGGATCTGTCGGAAACCTGAGCTTTCCCGAGTTGTCGCCATCGGGTGAGTGGCTGGCGTTCAAGGGATCGTCCGGGGACAAGGTCGGCATATACTTGCGCAATATGGCGACGGGCACCCTGCGGTACGTCGAGGGATCTGCCGCATCCGGGGACCGCCAATTGACCTTCTCGCCTGACGGTGTCCACTTGGCCTTCACGGACGGCTTCAACAACGGAGTGATGGTGGTGGTCATTCCGGCAGGCCTGCCTCGACGGGTCACGGATTTCGGGCGCATTGCATTCTGGACATCTCCGACCGAGTTCGTGATGACCGACGACAAACCCGGCGGGGGAGACCTGTACCGGGGGTTCCTGGACGGCTCGCCACCGGTCCGCATTGAGGTGCCAGATCCCAAACTGCCGGATGGCTTCGGCAATGTGGCATACTCGGTGATCCCGGGAAGTTCGCGGGCCTTCGGTCACCAATTGCAGCGAGCCGAGGGAGGAGGATTTTCGGGATCGGCGAAAATTTTCACGATCGATCTGGACACCGGGGAGCTGGACATCATCGAGGAAAATGCCCTGAATCCCACGTTCGTAGCCGGGGGGTGGTTGCTCTATCAGATCGGTGGGGATGCCGGTGCATCGGTCGTTCGACCCGTCGACGTCCGAACGGGCCGGTTCACGGGTCAGCCACAGGACGTGTACCTGGATGGCCTCACGGTTGAATGGTCCATGTACACGGTATCGGCCAGCGGGGATTTGTTGTTCATTGAACATGAAAGCACCTCCGGTACGGCTGGCCGGCGGGTACTGTGGCTGGCCAACGTCGAATCGGGGAATATCACGCGGCTGTCTGACTTCCTGGATACCGTGGACGAGGGCGGCGCGTTCTATCCGGTGTTCTCTCCGGATGAGCAGTCCATCCTCTACGGGGTAGCCACGGGTGACCGGTCGGACGTCCATGCCACGACCGTCCATGGCGACCCGCCCATACAATACACCTTCAACGGCCTGTTCGGCTACGGGTCGTTCTCACCGGATGGCCAGACGTTGTACATGATGGGGTTCTCGGGCCAAGGGGAAGACTCCCTGATCACCATTCATCGCATGCCGACGGACCGTTCGACCCCCCCGCGTCCCCTGGAAGAGGATGCGGCCTTCCCGATCGCGACACCGGATGGCCGGGAATTGGTACTTGCAAGAGGTTTCTTGACATCGAATGCCCGACTGGATCGCTACGATCTGGCGGACGGAACGAATACGAACATTGAATCCGGACTGCCGGAAATCGGCTATCCAGATGTCTCGCCGGACGGTCGATTCGTGGCGTTCCAGTCACCGCTCCGGGCCATTTCAACCAGTGTATTCATTCGTTCCATGGACGGGATCCAATCGTTCCGTCTTCCGGGCACCACGAACCAGATGCCAAGGTGGTCGGCCGACGGCAAATGGCTTTTCTTGTTCCAGGACGGCATGATCGTTCGATATCCGGTTCGTACACAGCCGACGTTCAATGTGCTGGGAGCGGCTGAAGTCTTGTTGAGCACCGGGAACGCGGCAGGATTCGATGTGTCGCGGGACGGATCATCCATTGTCGTGGCGGCCCGTACCGTACGTTGGCGCAACATCGACAGCGCACCGGCCACCCTGGTCTGGCTGCAGAACTGGACATCGACACTCGAACGTCAATGACGTGAATCTCCTGCCCGGCAGGTCCGTAGGGACGTCGGAACCCGTCACCATACCGGTCTGTCCATGCGCCTCGTCCTTGCTGTTGTTTGCTCGATGATGTTGTCCACGCCGCTGTTCGCCCAGTCGACGCGCGACTCCGATGTGCGGATAGGGGCGCAGAACGAGATTACAGCCGTCTATACCGACACACCGCCTCGGATTGACGGGGTCCTTGACGATGCCGTTTGGGCTACGGCCCACGTGGTGGATTCCTTCGTACAGCTCGATCCGGACGAAGGTCAGCCGCCGGCGCATCCGTCGGCCATGCGGATTGCCTACGACGAGAACAACCTGTATTTCGGGCTGAGTTTCTATGATTCGGAGCCGGATCTCATCCGGGCCCGGAATCTGGAACGGGGTGGGCCGAACGGCAACGACGACATGTTCTGGCTGCTCATTGACACCTACGACGACAACCGTAACGCGTATCTGTTCGAGACCAATGTCCTGGGTACCCAGGACGATGCCATCATCACGGATGAGAGCATGTCGCACAGCGATTGGCAGTGGGACGGGATTTACGAGAGCGAGGGGCGGATTGCCGAGGACGGTTGGCATGTGGAGTTGGCCATCCCGTTCAAGACCATCCGGTTCGAGAATGCGGACGAACTCACCATGGGTGTGGCCCTCATGCGTTTCCTGAACCGGACCGGGGAGCGATCCATGTGGCCGTTCATACCCAGGCGCTATTCGGCCGGGATTTTCCAGGTCTCCCAATATGCGTCCCTGAAGGGGATACGCAACGTGGAGCGGGGCCGGAACGTGCTCATCAAGCCCTATATCATCGGGGGCGCGCAGGAAACGCGCGTGGATCCCGTGACGAACGCCTACGTGACCGATACGCAGCAGGACGCGGGCCTGGACGTCAAATGGGCCGTCAATCCGAACGTGACGCTGGACGTCACGCTGAACACGGATTTCGCCCAGGTCGAATCGGACAACGTGCAGCTGGACCTGACCCGGTTCAACCTGTTCTTCCCGGAGAAGCGGGAGTTCTTCCTTGAGCGGGCGGGACTGTTCCAGTTCGGGATTGCCCGGGATACCGAAACGTTCTTTTCGCGTCGGATAGGGATTTCGAACGATATCCTGGCAGGGGCCCGTGTGGTGGGGCAGTTCGACAACCTGTCCATTGGACTGATGAACATCCAGACGCGCTCGAATGACATCCTGGATGCGGCGAACAACTCCGTTGCCCGCATCCGTGCCGATGTTTTCGGGCGGACAACGGTCGGCGCCATCCTGACCAACCTGGACCAGGGCGACCGGAGCAATCGTGCATTCGGTGTGGATGCGCGCAAGCGGTTCATGGGCAACAGCGAGGTCTCCGCATGGTACACCGACGTCCGCGACACCGATCCGGCCCGGTCCGATGCGGCAGGTGCCATTGCCGCGACCCTTCGCCAGGCCGACTGGCGCGTCGGCGCTGCCTATACCAATATCGGTCGGCACTTCAGCCCGGCCCTCGGCTTCGTCCGCCGGCAGGACATGAAACGGTATTCCGTTTCGGCGGGATACGAGCCCCAGGTCAATGGCCGGTTCATCCGTTCCTATTCCGTGTCCTCGTCCGCCGATCTCGTGGACGGTCAGGACAACCGCAAACAATCGTCGGATGTGAACCTGAACGGCAGCGTCCGCCTGCGGGCCAACGACCGGGTGAACGTGGGATTCGGACGGAACTACGAACGCCTGGACGGGTCGTTCTTCATCCGGCCAAATGCAGAGATCACGGCCGGGGAGTACGTCTCCAATTCCGTCAGCGTTGGTTTCCGCACCGACAACAGCAAATTTCTCTCCGCCAATGGTTCGTACGGGTATTCGGACTTTTTCGGGGGGACCCGGGACCGGTACCAGTTCACCGTGGGCCTCCGAACGGGCAAGTACCTCAACATGGAGACGGGGATCTCGCACAGCGTATTCGAGCTGCCCATCCAGAACGGGTCATTCGATGCCACGACGTTCTCCATGAACATCAACGCGGCCTGGAGCCGGAAACTGTTCGCGAAGGCGCTCGTCCAGTACGACAATTTCTCCGGCAACCTGCAGGCCAACATCCGGATTGACTGGATCCATTCCCCGGGCGCCGACCTGTTCCTGGTATTCAACACCAACTACAACTTCCTGGACGCCGAGGATCAATTCGACGTTCGTGCAGCCACGTTGAATAACCGGGTTGGCGTAGCGAAACTCACGTACGTAATCCAGTTGTAACGTACGTTCCGGTGTCCACGATGTGAGAACACCGGAGTCAGCGGGTCATGAAAGCAGAACCAGGCACGTTGGAAACGCGGCAGGCCTGGCATTCGCTTGACCTGGCCGGGTTGCTCGCGCACCTCGGGGCGACGGACCGTGGCCTGAGCGGGGAAGAAGCCGCACGGCGCTTGGGGCAGTACGGCCCCAACCGTCTTCCGGAGCACGAACCGCCCGCGTGGTGGATGATCGGACTCCGGCAGTTCAAGAGCCCGCTCATCTACATCCTGCTGGTCGCCGCGGCGGTGTCCCTGGTCATTGATCATGCGGTCGATGCGGTGTTCATCGGGTTCGTCGTGACCATGAATGCCCTGATTGGCGGTTTCCAGGAGTGGAAGGCGGAGCAGAGCAGCCAGGCACTCCAGAAATTGCTCCACATCCAGACCTGGGTGGAACGGGACGGACACCGGATCCAGTTGGATGCAGAGGACCTGGTTCCGGGTGATATCGTGTCGTTGGAGTCCGGCAATCGGGTGCCGGCAGACATCCGCCTGTTGGAAGTGAATGGGGTGGAAGTGGACGAGTCCCTGTTGACGGGTGAGTCGGTAGCAGTGACGAAGAATCCCGTGTGGACCGGTGGCGCAGATACGCCCGTCGGCGACCGGGTCAATATGGTGTTCGCCGGTTCGACCGTGGTTCGGGGGCGCGCCCGCGGTGTGGTCGTTTCGACCGGCAGCCACACCGCCATCGGAGAAATCGCCACCGACGTGCTGCGGGTTGGTGGCGGGCGCGCGCCCCTGCTGGACCGTATGGAGCGCTTCACCCGGGTCATTGCCGTTGCCGTCCTGCTGGCCTCCGTGGTCGTAGCCGTCGGCGGGATCCTGCTCCGGGGCTACAGTCCCGAAGACATGTTCCTGTTCGCGGTCGCCCTGGCCGTTTCGGCCATTCCTGAGGGGCTTCCCGTGGCCATGACCGTGGCGTTGGCCATTGCCACGACCCGGATGGCGCGGCGCGGCGTCATCGTGCGCCAGTTGGCGGCCGTGGAGGGCCTGGGCAGCTGTACCCTGATTGCCAGCGACAAGACCGGTACCCTGACGTGCAATGAACTCACAGTACGCCGAGTGGTGCTGGCCGACGGCCGGACCTGGGACGTGTCCGGAGAGGGGTATGCCGGGGAGGGTGCCTTCGTGGCTGCAGACGGAACGGATAGGGACGACGGGCTCGACCCACTCCTTGAGGCCGTTACCTTGTGCAACGAGGCCGAATTGCGGCCGGAAAACGATGCGTGGACGTGGCGCGGCGATCCCACCGAGGTCGCTCTGCTGTCCGCCGCCTGGAAACACGGTGTACAACGGGAGGCCTTGCTCGAGGCGCATCCCCAGGTTGCCAGTATCCCGTTCGAGCCGGAAGCACAATATGCCGCCACGTTCCATGACGGGGCAGTTGCAGCGCAGGGCGTATCATCCGGAAACAGCGTCCACGTGTTCGTGAAAGGAGCCCCCGAGCGCGTAATGGGCATGTGCGACCTGACCGACGCAGAGCGGACCCACGCACGAGAGATCGCGGAATCGATGGCCACCGACGGCCTGCGGGTGCTGGCCGTGGCAAGCGGGACCGCGCCTCGTGACGGAATCCGGCCGCTCGAAGGAACGGGCGGCGTGGACGCCCCGAACCATCTCACGCTTCTTGGATTCACGGGGATGATCGACCCGCTCCGGGCCGGCGCTGCCGAGGCCGTGGCTGCCTGCCGGGCGTCGGGGATCGAAGTCTGTATGATTACTGGCGACCACCCGGTTACCGCTCTGGCCATTGCCCGGGAACTCGGACTCGCGGTCTCGGAAGATGAGGTGGTTTCCGGTCCGGACGTGACCGCGGCCAGTCCAGAAGAGCGGATGGACATGATGCGCCGCGCCCGGGTCTTTGCACGCATTGCTCCGCGGCAGAAACTCGAACTGGTGGAGGCGGCCCAGACGGCCGGGCATTATGTGGCCGTAACCGGCGACGGTGTGAACGATGCCCCCGCGCTGCGACAGGCCAACATCGGCGTCGCCATGGGGGCTTCGGGGACCGACGTGGCCCGGGATGCCGCCGAACTCGTGATCACGGATGACAATTTTGCGACGATCGTCGGTGGTATAGAAGAAGGTCGCGTGGCGTTCGACAACGTCAGGAAGGTAATCTACCTGGCCCTCTCCACAGGGCTCGCGGAGGTGCTCATGCTGGGGGCGGTAATCGTGGCCGGATGGCCCATGACCCCGGACGGATTGTTCATCCTTCCCCTGCTTCCGGTCCAGATCCTGTGGCTGAACCTGGTCACGAACGGCATCCAGGACGTTGCACTGGCGTTCGAGCCGGCGGAAGGCGACGTCCTGGCGCGCCGGCCACGGCCTCCCGGAGAGCGCATCTTCAACCGACTCATGGTGGAGCGGTCCGTGCTGGCCGCCCTGTTCATGTCGGTGGCGGGGCTGGTGGCCTTCTGGTGGATGCTGGACGTGGCGGAGTGGACGGTCGAGGCCAGCCGGAATGGTCTTCTGCTGCTGGTCGTCCTGTTCCAGAATCTCCACATCGGCAACGTCCGCTCCGAGACCCGGTCCATTTTCCGCCTTTCACCCCTGAAGAGTCCGGTTCTGATGTTCGGTGTCCTGCTGGCCTTCAGCATCCATATGCTCGCCATGCACGTTCCACTGTTGCAGCGGGCCCTCGGGACAGAGCCCGTGTCTTTGGAGCAGTTTGCGGCCCTGTTCGTCGTGGCCATGGGGATTATCTTGGTAATGGAACTCCACAAATTGATCTGGAGGTACAGGCATGCCACGAATTGAACAGCGCATTGGCGCCCTTTCCGCTATCGTCCTGATCCTCCTGCTGGCCGGAGCGCCGGTCTCCGCCCAGCCGGATGCCCGTACCATCCTGGAGCGCGCAGACGCCCTGACCCGTGGGGAGACCCAGCAGGGTACGTACACCATGACCATCGTCCGCCCGGACTGGGAGCGCTCCACCACGTTCGAGTTCTGGTCGAAAGGCACCGACCTGTCCTTCATCCGTGTCCTTGAACCGGCCCGAGACAAGGGCATTGCCTTCCTGAAACGGGATCGGGAAATGTGGAATTTCATTCCGCGCGTGAACCGGGTCATCAAGATTCCGCCGTCCATGATGCTGCAATCCTGGATGGGGTCGGACTTCACGAACGACGACCTGGTCAAGGAGTCCAGCGTGGTGGACGACTACGAGCATCGCCTGCTGGGTGAGGAAACCCTTGAGGACGGTGCGGCCTGGCGCTTGGAATTGGTGCCGAAGCCCACCACGGCCGTGGCTTGGGACCGGATTGAACAGTGGATCCGCAAGGAGGATTACGTTCCGCTGAAGGCCGTCTACTTCAACGAGCGTGGTGAGCAGATCCGGACCATGCTCTTCGAGGATATCCGCCCGGCAGGAGGGCGGACGGTGCCCCTCCGGATGGTGCTCATCGAGGAAACGCGTCCCGGCAGACGGACCATCCTGCAGGTCGACGACATCACGTACGACGTGCCGATCCCCGAGTCCGTCTTTTCCCAACAGAACCTGAGGCGAGGAAGTTGACGTGTACCTGAAACTGGCCTGGCGGAATGTGTGGCGGAATCGGCGACGGTCGCTGATAACCATGTCCGCCGTCATTTTCAGCGTGCTGCTCATTACCGTCATGCGTTCCCTGCAATACGGCTCGTACGATGCCATGGAATCGCAGGCGGTTCAGACGCTGACCGGGCATCTGCAAATCCAGGCACCGGGTTACCAGGAAGAACAGACCTTCGCGTACCTGCTGGATGATCCGGGTTGGCGCGAGGCGGTGGCCGGTGACGACTGGGTGGAGACCACGACGCGACGGCTGACCGGATTCGGTTTGGTCAGCGGCGATTCGGCGAGCGCGGGGGCCATGATCCTGGGCATCGAGCCCTCGAAGGAATTGCGCGTGTCGACCTTCATGAATCGGGTCGTGGCCGGTACCTTGCTGGAGGATGCGTCGACCAATGAAGCCGTCCTCGGCCATCTGCTGGCCCGGAATCTGGACGTGGCGACGGGCGATACCGTCGTGGTCATCACGCAGGGCTACCGGGGACAGATGGGGGCCGATGTATACCGTGTGCGCGGCCTCATCCGCACCGGGGCCGCGGAAATGGACCGCTCCATCATGGTTATCACGCTCTCCGACGCCCAATTCCTGTTCTCCACGGGGGAAGGGGTGACCCAGATCGTGGTCAGCGGAGCGGACTTCCGGGACGCACCGGCGAAGGCGGCCGAACTGCAGGCCCGTTTGCCAGCTGATCGGTTCGCCGTGCTGGATTGGAATACCCTCATGCCGGAATTGAGACAGATGATCTTCCTGGACAACATGGGAGGGATCATCTTTCTGTTCTTCATGCTCCTGCTGGTCGGATTCGAGCTGTTCAATACAACCACAATGAGTGTCATGGAGCGGATGCGGGAATTCGGCATCCTGCAGGCCATCGGGATGCAACCCGGCTCACTCGCCCGCGTGGTTCTGGTGGAACTGCTCCTGAAACTGGGCATGGCCGTCGCGCTGAGTGCCCTGCTGTCCGGGGCCCTGCTGTGGTACCTGCACGGCAATCCCATTCCCCTGACGGCGGAACTGGTGGAGATGTACGAAGAGTTCGGCTTCTCGGTGGAATCGCTGCTTTTTTCAACGCGTCCCGCCGTCTTCCTGGAGCCGTTCGTGTCCATCCTGGTCATTGCCCTGTTGACGACCATCTATCCCGTGGTCCGGGTGTTCCGGCTCGACATTACGGCCGCGCTGCGGAGGGAGACATGAAACTGGAAGCCCGCATAGCCTGGCGCAGCGTGTGGCGTCAGCCGGGACGCTCGTTCGTCCTGATGGGCGCCGTGGCCCTGGCGGTGTTCACGTTTGTCGGATCCACGGCCTTCACGGATGGTTTCGGTCAGGAAATGATCCGTTCTGCGGTTGATCTGCAGGGGGGACACATCCGGATGAGCGCGGCCGACTACGAAGAAAACCCGACGTTGCAGGCGGTGGTCCCGGACTCGGTCCTGGACGAGGTGGTCTTGACCGAGTCTGGTACACGCTTCGCATCCCAGATCATTTCCATGGGAATGGTGAATGCGCCCGAACAGTCGGCGGCCGTGCAGATCAACGGGGTTGACGTCGTGCGGGAATCCCGGGTGACCACTATTCCGGAATTGGTCTTCGAAGGGTCCTGGCTCTCCGATTCAACGGATATCGTGATCGGCGCCGAGTTGGCCGACCGGTTGGGTGTGCGACTCGGGGAGAAGGTGGTCCTCATGGCGAACAACACCTCGAACGAGGTGGGCGCGGCTGCGTACCGCATATCCGGACTGTACCGGAGCAGCATGCGGCCGTTCGATCGCATGCAGGTGTTCGTGACCCTTCCGGCCGCGCGTCACCTGCTGGGGTTGTCGGCGGGTGTATCGACCGTCACCATCGTCCTGGAGGACCTGGGAGCGGTCAACGAGCGGGCGGAGGAACTCCGGGCGGCCTGGCCGGACCTGGATGTCCTGACGTGGCAGGACCGCAATCCCATGCTGGAGATGGCCGAAGCCGCCTACAATTGGTCGGCCTGGCTTATGGCCGTCATCCTGTTCACCGCCGTTGGATTCATCCTCGTGAATGCCTTCCTGATGGTGATTTTCGAGCGCGTAAAAGAATTCGGCGTCATGTTGGCTACCGGCACCCGCCCGGCCGTCATCCGTCGCATGCTGGTCATGGAAGCTTTGTTCATTTCCTTGCTGGGTATGGCCGGTGGCGTCGTGCTGTCGGTCGTGGGCCTGGGCTACTGGTTCGTCAACGGGTTGGACCTCGGAGCGTTCAGTTCCGGGCTCACCGCTTACGGCATAAGCCCGGTTATCCATCCGGTCCTGGATCCGTTCCACCTGGTGCCCGGATTCGTCATCATCTTTGTCATGGTTCTGCTGTCGGTTCAGTATCCGGCCTGGCGGGCCAGCCGATTCCATGCCGTGGAGGCGCTTCATCATGACTGATCACATCATCGGACGGGACCTGGACAAGGTCTATGAAGACAAGGACAGCATGCCGGTGCATGCCCTTCGCGGCGTGGACATCGACATCGCACCGGGTGAGTTCACGGCGCTGGCCGGTCCCTCCGGATCGGGAAAAACCACGCTGCTCAACATCCTGAGTGGCCTGGACAAGCCAACGCGGGGAACGGTCCATATCGGCGACAAGGAAATTACGGCCATGTCCCGGCATGATCTGGCCAATTTCCGGTTGCACAACCTGGGCTTCGTGTTCCAGTCCTATAACCTGCTGCCGGTGCTGACCGCCGAGGAAAATGCAGAATTCACCCTGCTCATGAGAGGCGTTCCCGACGTGGAGCGCCGGAGATTGGTCCATGAGCAGCTTGCTGCGCTCGGCATTGAACCCGACATGATGCGGCGACGCCCCTCCGAACTCAGCGGTGGGCAGCAACAACGCATTGCCGTCGCACGGGCGCTCGTCGGCCAGCCCAAGATTGTGCTGGCCGACGAGCCCACGGCCAACCTGGATTCGGAAACGGGGGCCCGCCTGCTGGACCTCATGAAGCAGATGAATGAGCAGACGGGGATCACCTTCCTCTTTTCCACCCATGACCCCATGGTCATTGAGCGCGCTCGCAGACTCATCCTGCTGAAGGACGGTCAGATTGCGCGTGATGAACACCGGGATTGACATGCGCTGCCGGCTATGTCCATTCCTTCTGGCCGTGCTACTGGTGCTCGCCGCGGCCGCTTATCCCCCAGAATTGAATGCGCAAGGTCTTCCTGGTGAGTTGACGGCCACGGGATCCGTGAAGGAGTGGGTACTGGCTTCGCGGTCGGTCATCACCGACGACCCCTGGCACCTCTCCCTGACGCGGGCCCGCGTGCAACTGGCGACCGCGCCCGCCACATGGCAGGCCGAGGCCTGGTTCGATGCCGAGTTCCGGGCGGGCTCCTTCCTGGAGACCCCCGATGCCGCGTTTGCCGATCAACTGGCCGCCGCCACTCGCGTCCAACCGCTCGTCGACTTGACCACGTCGCGCCGATTCTCGGACCAGGCCGAAGGGCGGCTTTCCGTGTTCCGCGCGACCCTGACGCGGGAAGGGGAGCGTGCGCGTGTATCCGTAGGGCGGCAACGCATTGCATGGGGCAGCGGCATGGTCTGGAATCCCACCGACTTGTTCAATCCCCAGCCACCGACGGCCATCGAGCGGGACGAGCGGGCTGCGGTGGATGCGGTGCGCGTAGCGGTGCCCCTGGGCGTGGTAACCGGGCTGGACGTGGTGCTGGCCCCGGTGCGGGACCTGGAGCGGGGCCGATACGCCGCGCGCTACCGGGGACACATCGGTGAATATGATGTGGCGGTGTCGGGCGGCGTCTTCGACCGGCGATGGGTCGGCGGCGTGGATGTGGCCGGATACGTCCGGAACGCGGGCGTGCGTGCCGAGGCCGCAGTCGACGACGCCGCCCGACTACGGGCCACCTTGAATGCGGACTACACCTTCCGCAACGGGGTTTACATCATCGTTGAGGGCCATTACAACGGTGGAGGGGATGCCGCATACATGCAGGACCGGTACTACACGGCGGTCATTGCCAGCAAAAGTGTCCACCCGTTGGTGTCCGTCTCGATGTATGCCATCCAGAACCTGGAGGACGGAAGTGGGCTCATTGGGCCATCCGTTGCCGCCAGCGTGCGTGACAACCTGGACCTGACTCTCAGCACATATGTGCTGCACGGCGGGGGACAGACCGAATTCGGGGCCGGCCACGGCGTCTGGTTCGGCGGCCTGCAATTCTGGTGGTAATCAGGCCTGTGTCCGGAGGCTCTCCACCGGGTTCATGTTGGCGGCCCGCAGCGCCTGCCACGCCACGGTCGAGATGGCAACCAATACCGCCAGGAGACCACTCAGCCCGAACGTCCACCACGTCAGTTCGGTGCGGTAGGCGAATCCGGAAAGCCAGTCATCGAACAGCATCCAGGCCAACGGGGTCGCCAGGAGAAACGCGATCGTGACCAGCAACACGAACTCCCGGGAAAGGAGCGCCGCCAGACCGGCCGGGTCGGCACCCAGTACCTTCCGGATACCGATTTCCCGGGTGCGCTGGACCACCGTGAACGCCGCGAGTCCCAACAGGCCCAGGCACGCAATGAAGATGGCGAGCCCGGAGAAGATGGAGAACAGGTTGGCCATCCGCTCTTCCGTCCGGTATTGGGCGTTCAGTCGCTCATCCTGGAATACGAAATCCAGGGGACGCTCCGGGATAATTCGACCCCAGACGTCACGAAGGTGGTCAATGGCATTCGGTACCGAACCGGCCGCTGTCCTCACCAGGATGTGCCCCATGTACCCACCGGCATGCATGATGACCGGCTCGATGGGTTCATGGAGGGGGGCAAAATGAAAGTCCTCTGCCACGCCGACGACTGTCGCGCTGGCTTGCCTGGAAGGCGTGTACACTTCCTGACCCACGGCCTCGTCGGGCGTCCACCCGAACAAGGCTGCGGCTTGTTCATTCAGCACGACCGCCCGGGGGGTGGTGCCTTCGCGTTGCGTTTCTTCGGCGGTCGGTCCACGCCCGGCCAGCAGGCGGATCCCCATCAGTTCCACCCATGATTCATCAATCTGAAGCACCCCGATGAGGTGCCGTTCGTCCGGCCTTGGATCCGGTCCGGCGTTGAACGTCCAGACACCCGCGCCACCCGACGGGGGGGACGACACCGCGGCGACCGATACGATGGAATTCGAGGAACGCATGGCCTCCTGAAGGACATCCAGGCGATCCCGTGCGGTATTGTCGATCGGAATGACCACCAGCTGTTGCTCGTCATAGCCCAACTCCTTGTCCCGCATGAAATCCAATTGCCGATGGATGGTAATGGTCCCTGCAATCAAGACGACGGTCACCGCGAATTGGACCACGACCAAGCCGCGACGCAGCAGCACACCTCCTTTGCTGTTGGCATGGGTCCCTTTCAGCACTCGGGCAGGCAGCAGATTGGATAGACCGAACGCCGGCCACGCACCAGCCAGCAGACTGACGCCCAGCCACGCCGACAGCAGATACACAGGCCGGATCAACGCGGCCACGGTCTGCGCCTGACCGGTGAAGGCATTGTACGCGGGCAAGGCGAGCAGCACCAAGCCGAATGCCAGCAGCATGCCGACGGCCGTCAGCATGAGGGCCTCGCCGACGAACTGGCTGAATATCTGTCGCCCTTCCGCTCCAAGGACTTTCCGCATGCCCACTTCCCGTGCCCGGTTCACGCTCCGGGCCGTTGCCAGATTCATGTAGTTGATGCATGCGATCAACAGAATGAGGATGGCAATGGCACTGAACATCCGGACATGGCGGATGTCTCCCTGCGGAGACCAATCGGCCGATACGTTGCTGTGCAGGTAAACGTCCGTAATCGGGGTCACGTGCAGCAATGGTTTGGACGGATTGTCTCCGAAGCGCTCGGTCAGCAGACGGTCAAGGCCGGATTGGAGTTGTGAGAAGGTTGCACCGGGTGCAAGCAGGGCGTACGTGTGGTACTGCGAGCTGTCAAACGACACGTCCCGGGAAGCCGCGAGGGTCGAAAACGATGCGGCCATGGTGAACTGGATATGCGATGCAGACGGGACATCCCGCATGACACCCGTAACCGAGAACACGTTTTCACTATTCAGGATGAGCGTATTGCCTACCACGTCGGTCGTGCCGAAGTACTTTCGCGCGCTGGATTCGGTAAGCACCAGGGAATTCGGTTCAACCAGCGCCGACGTCGGATCCCCGGACACCAGCGGGAACGAAAACACATTGAACAGACCCGAGTCGGCGTAGACCATACCCGATTCCTTCAGGGCCTCGGCCTCCGGATGGTCGGTTTGCCAGAAGGCCTCCCGGATCCTGTAAAAACGTACGGCGTCCTCCACTTCGGACAATTCTGCCTTGGCCACCGGACCCGGGGCCGTGGTGGTCATGGCCACCTCCATCTGCGTATCGCCGAATATCCAGGTCATGTGGATGCGGGCGATCCGGTCGGCTTTATCGTGGAAACGGTCAAACGACTGCTCGTGACTGACGAACAAAACGGTCAGAATGGCAACCGCCATTCCGACGGCCAATCCCGCGACATTGATGATGGAAAAACCGGGATACCGCCGGGCGTGACGGAACGATACGGACACGTAATTCTTGAGCATGATGGGTCCTGATGGCACGTGGACGGAATCTCGGATGGTATAGGGGCGGACAAAGCGCAGGCAGTCGTACCAGAGCCCCATGGTCGCGATCAGACGGCCGTGTCGACGGAGCCGGTCGGCGTGGATTTCGAGGACATCGCCCTCAATGTCTTCCAGGACCTCCGGTCGGCAGAGCATCCGCAAGAGACGAATCATGACCATATCATCTCCGGAATCTGGTTCCAGGCGGTTTCGCGGAACGCACGCGCATCCATCAAGGCCTGCTTCCCACTGCCGGTGAGCGTGAAGAGACGCTTGCGACGACCACCGCGCTCGGCGGTGGGCTCGCCCATGGCGGACCGGAGGAAGCCTTTCTTTTCGAGCCGATTCAGGCTGGAATGGACGGCGCTTATGTGTACCGTCCGGCCGGTCCGGGACGTGAGCTCGTCCCGGATGGCCACGCCGTAGGCTTCGCCGTGCAGGACGGCCACCATGAGCAGGACCTGCTCTTCAAAGGATCCCAACGAAAAATCGGACACAAGCGGCACCGGATTCACTGATGAAAGGCCAGCCTACGACCGGGATCGCGTTGGGTTACACAAAAGTGAAAGTAATCCGATTCACGCCCGGGCCAGCTTCCATGCTTCCCGGAGCGTCACGAGTATGGCCCAGGCCAGTGCGACCACCACGCCCAGGATGACGATTTCCCGCCAGGGCGATGGTACGAAGCGCATGCCGAGGATCATGAGTACGATGGCGACCAGCATGCCCCACGCGCGGGCCAATGTCCTCCAATCTGCGCCGATGAGTCCCATGCCGTACAACGGGGCCAGCAGGCCGTACAGCAATGGTGGGGAAACCAGCAGATGCTCCGCGCGCGAGCGGAGTCGGGGAAGGAATCCGCGCTGGATGGCCAGGACGCCCTCGCCGAATCCGAACGCGACCAGGCTGACAACCGTGGCTGCCCAATGCACGGCCGTGAATTCATCGAATGGAGCCTCCAGCGCCATGGGAACGAGCCTCCACAGCCCGCGCAGTACGATCAATGCGAATCCCACAAGGCTCCAGACGGCAAATGCACGTCCTGTCATTCAGCTCAGCGGGTAATGTAGTTTTCCAGTTGTTCGATGAGGTTCTCCTGGTCCTTGAGCTTGCATTTGACCAGGTCACCCATCGAGACCATTCCCACGACCCGACCGTTTTCGACCACCGGCAAGTGCCGGATGCGCCGGTCGGTCATGAGGGACATCGCTTCGTCCACGGACACCGATTCGGGTGCGGTAATCACCCGTTCCGTCATGACATCGGCCACCCGCGTCTCCTTCGATGCCTTGCCCTGAAGGATGACCTTCCGCGCGTAATCCCGCTCGGAAATGATGCCTACGAGCTGCACATCGTCCAGCACAACCAACGCGCCCACCCCTCTATGTGCCATGACCTCAATGGCGGTATATACCGATGCATCCGGCCGTACCGACCAGACATCGCGACCTTTCCTGTGCAGGATATGCTTGATGCTTGTCATGGTGTTCTCCTCCGTTGATTGGGAACGATGTGCAGAAGTCCGGAGAGCATGGCCAACGCCAGAAAAGCGCCCGTGTACAGCTTGGCCGATTCTTCCAGGATGTGGGAGAGGGTAGTAGGTGGATCAGAAATCGAGTCGATGACGGTATGCGCGAGGAACATCACGAAACCCGCAACGAGCAGCGCGAGCATGTTCGGATACCGGAGCAGGACGGGCAGGAACCATGCGCCTACCAGCAACGCGGCGCATCCGTAGAGCAGGACCAACGCATCGTTCCAATTGCGGAACGGACCGGAATCCGGCGCTGCATCGCCCATCATGCCGCCCAGTCGTTCGTGGATCTGCAGCAATTCATCGATGGCCAGAAGGCCCAGACCCGCCGCGGCGCAGAACCAGAAAAGGCGCGCCGCTCGCGGTTCGCCCGCACCGGACAGCATCCACGCCACAAGCGAAAACGACGAGGCCGCTGCCAGGTAGAGTGCGGAAAGCACGGTCACCGAACCGCGTTCATCCGAAAAGTTGAACTCGGCGACTTCGCCGCCGGGGACCAGTACGACGGAAAGCCCAAGCCACACCGCAGTTGCGCCGACCGTTGCCACGATCGGCCCTTTCATGTCCGATGTCGCGGCGCGGCGATTGAGGGTCGCTTCGGCGACCCGGGATTTCCAGGATTGGACTATTTGCATGCTTTCGTGGCGCACCCGGTGGATGCCTCTCTCAGTTCTGGCGCAGCATGTTGCCTCGTGGCTGTTTGCGCCGGGGGTTGTTCAATTTCGTCGGGATATCCCAACGGAATTGCCCGTTTTGTTTGTACACGTGACCGTCTTTCATCACGAACCGGACGTCATAGAGGGCGGCAATGTCGTCCAGCGGGTTGGCGGGCATGGCAATGACGTCGGCATTCCGACCGGCCGCAATACGACCCGAGTTGGCACCGAGCAGATCTGCCGCATGCATGGTGGCCATGCGCAGGATGTGGGCATTCGGCAGTTCCGCATCCACGTAGCTGAACAGGAAGCTGATGGTCTGTTCGCCGCGGGTACGGCCTTCCTCATAGTAAACCACGTCAGATCCGAAGGCCATCGGCACACCCAGGGCATACGCACGCTTGTTGCGGTCGATGTTCGATTGGTAGCGTCGATCGCCCACCCGTGATGCCGGAAAGTCCGTCCCGACCAGGTATGTGCCGCGGTCCTTCATCAATTGCAGGGTTTCGTCGCTCGGACTGAATCCGTGTTCGATGGAGTCCACACCGCCGAGAACCGCATTCCGGATGCCTTCATCGGATGTCGCATGGGCCATGACGCCGACGCCCATGGCATGTGCTTCGTCAACGGCTGTCTTGACGTCCTCGACCGAATAATAGTAGGGTTGGTTGTCGATGATGAGTTTCACGAACGTGGCGCCGTAATGCACATTTTCCCGGACCGCGCGGATGATTTCCTCCTTCGAATCGGCATAGAAGTATTCCGGCTCACCCAATGCCGGTTTCTCAGGGTTCATCTGGAACTGTCCGCCGAAAGGGGCAATCATGCGACCGGCCGTTACCATGTTCGGGCCGGGAATCCAGCCGCCTTCAATGGCACGGCGCAGCGTTACATCACCGTAGAGTCCGTTGTTGCCGGTATCCCGGACCCAGACGAAGCCGGCCTCCAGCATGGATCGCGCCAGCATGGTGCCCTGTGCCACACGCATGGACGTGTCCTCGATGAGGGATGCGTAATAGTAGGAGCCATGGTCATCGATGTCGGATCCGTCCATTTCCTGCAGCGCCAGATGCGTATGCGCATCGATCAGCCCTGGCATGACGTACTGGTCAGACAGATCCACGACCAATGCATCGGACGGTGCCTGGACCGAGGGTCCGACCTGTGTGATCTTGCCATCGACCACCAGGATTTCCTGGTTGTCCAGGATCCGCCCATTTTCCACATCGATCAGATGGCCGGCTCGGATGACGTGCGTCTGTGCCAGGGACGGAGGTGCTGCGATCATGAATATGAGGGCTGCAGCACTCAGGAAACGGAAAGCGGGGGTGATTTTCATGAATCCGGTGGGTTTGTGGATATCCCATTGTACACAAAGGACATGGAGATATGCTACATACCGTACATTCAACCATTCATCGGACCCTTCCCGCCGCGCGCCACTCGGGGTCATCCTGCAAGCAAGCACACGTGATCAAGTCGATTCTTGACGTCGGATACCCTGGCGCCACCATTGCTGTCCTCCTGCTGATTCAGTCGCTGCATCCTGAGCTGCTGATGGCACAGGCCAAGGTCACAGAAGTGGGACAGCCCGCCATTCAGTACTTCAGTCCACGAACGTACGGCGCACCGAACCAGAATTTCGGATTGGCGCAGGATGAGGATGGCGTCATGTATTTCGCCAACCGCTCCGGCGTCCTTGAGTATGACGGCGCACGGTGGCGCCTGTCCCGCTCTCCGGACGACCGGACCGTTTGGGCGGTGGTTCCCTTCCCGGGGGGGCCTGTGCTGGCTGCCGGAGATGGATTCATTGCTGTACTGGGCGAAATCGGGCAGGAGGACATGGTCTCCATTCGCTTTGTGGACGGAGAAATTCGAAGCGGTGTACGGCACGATTCCACGGTGTACTTCACCGATGCAACCGCCATTCACACGTGGCGCCGGGAAGAAGGCTTTTCCCGATGGAAACAGGGGACCGCGTTCGGAAGGGTCTTCTCTGTCGCAGGCAAACTGTATGTGCACGATATCGCGCGTGGTCTGCTGGTCAAGGAAGACGACATGCTCGTTCCAATTCCGGGCGGGGAACGTTTCAAGGAACAGGTCATCTTCGCGCTCATGGCTGATGGCGGAAGGGGGCTGATTGTCGGCTCCCAAGAGGGATTGCATAGACAGTATGGATCGGAGTTTCGACCCTGGTCCACGGAGGCCGATGCCCTGCTGGCTGGAACCGAAACGTCCCATGCCATCCTGCTTCCCGATTCCACGATCGGTTTCGGATCCAATCGTGGACTGGTGGTCATTGATCGTGACGGTCGTCTTTTGCGCCATATCGATGACAGCTCGGGCCTCCAGAATGAGCTGGTGGAACGCTTGCTCGTGGACCGGCAGCAAGGGCTGTGGCTGGCCCATCAGAACGGTATTTCGCGACTGGAATTTCCGACATCGATCACCCGCTTCAACGATGTGGCCCTCCAGGGGGCCGAATCGATCGTGCGGCACAGTGGACGCCTGTACGTGTCAACGCGTACCGGTTTGATGGTCCTGGACCCCGTTCGTACACCCGGGCGTGCGGCCTCCTTCCGGCAGCTGGGTGGCGTCACGACGGAGTGCTATGGTCTCCTGTCCGTCCCCGAAGCCCTCCTGGCAGCCTGCGAAGCCGGTGTCTATGCGTTGGACGGACCCGATGGCGCGGCAACCCTGGTCAGACCGAGCCGCGCGGCCATCGTGTTGACCCGTTCGCGGACCCATCCGGACGTGGTGTGGGTCGGGGAAGCCGACGGCATGGGGCGATTGCGCTTACGGAATGGACGGTGGTCTGACGACGGGAGCCTGGCCGGAACGAACGGATTCGTGCGCCACCTGGAAGAGGACGTGAATGGCCATGTCTGGTTGGCCACGCGCTTGTCGGGAGTCCAGCGCATCCGGTACCCGGCCTACGAAGAACCCGAGGTGGAAACCCTGGGGCCGGAATCGGGCTTGCCGGACGGCCGTCTCAGGGTCTTCCGCGTCGATGACGGTATCCTGATCGCGACACGGGATGGGCTGTACAGCGTGCAGGAATCCGGTCACGTCGTGCCCGATTCAACGTTCGACGTGGGTGTGGTGTCACGGTTGGTACAGGCGGGAAACCGCGACGTCTGGATGGTGTCCGACAGAGGAATAGCCCGATTCCGTGCCGGGGATGACGGGAAGTTCGGTCGTGCCGAATACCCCTTCCGGAGTGTTACGATGTTCGACACCTATGCCCTGTATCCGGAATCGACCGGCATCTCATGGGCCGGCGGTGCTGAGTCCCTGTATCGCTACGACGAGCATGCGCAGCGCACGTTCGATTCCGGTTTCGACACGCTGCTGCGCGGCGTGATAGTCATCCCGGGTGACAGTGCCTTGGCCGTGACATCCACACCCGTCCTGGCATACGATCGGAATTCGCTACGGATGTCGTTTGCCACAGCACGATTCAATGACGTATCGGGTGCGGAATACCGGACCTTCCTGGATGGATACGATGTCGATTGGTCAACCTGGTCCACGCGCTCTGATCGTGACATTCTCCGGCTTCGGGAAGGGACGTATCAATTCCTGGTCCAGGGTCGGGACCCGTCCGGTGTGCTCGGCAGTCAGGCTTCGTTCACGTTCAGGATCCTGCCTCCGTGGTGGCGAACCAGCGCGGCATACGTCCTGTACCTGGTGCTGTTTTTCGGACTGACGGCGACCGTGGACCGGTTCAGACGAACCCGCATTGAACGCCGTGAGCGGGTGAGGGCGTCGATTTCCGAAGCCAAATTGCGTGCATCGTTCGCCGAACAGCGGGCAGATGACCTGAAGCAGATGAATGACTCGCGATCACGCTTCTTCACATCCATCTCGCACGAGTACCGGACCCCACTGACACTCATCATGGGTCCACTGGAAGACCTCATGGAACGTTCGGGTCCTGAGTTGGCGGCCGATGCGCGCGAGGACATTTCCATGGCCCTCAGGAATGTCGGACGCCTGACACATCTGACGAACCAGTTGCTCGACATCGCTCGCCTGGAATCCGGTCAACTTACTCTGTCCCCAACCGTGATTGACATGGGGGCGTTCGTTCAGGAAATGAAGACCGTGTTCCAGTCTGCCGCCGACAAGAAGCGGCTGAGTCTTCTTGTGGACGTGGCTGACGCGCCCGTCGCTTCCATGGTCGACCCGGAGCACATGGAGAAGGTCTTCTTCAACCTTCTGGCGAATGCCGTCAAATACACGCCCCCGGGCGGTGTGGTCCGAATGGCCGTGGTGTTGTCCCCGCCCGGTTACATCCGGATTACAGTCGCGAACTCGAACGCAGGAGTGACGGCCGAAGATGTCCCGCGCTTGTTCGAACGATTCTTCCGGTCGCGAACGGCACGGGATGGCGGCGGGGTGGGTACCGGCATCGGTCTGTCCATCGTGAAGGACCTGGTGGAACTGCACGGCGGCACCGTCCATGCTGAAGCAGACGTGCACGGCACGTTGACGATCACCGTCCGGCTGGAACGGGTCGATGGTGATGCCATTCCGGGCACCATCCATGTCGGATCGCTGACGGCACTGTTGGAGTCGTTCGAGGAGGACCGCACGATTCCGGATACCGTGCTTGCCGAGGATACCGCTGAAGACCGCCCGTGCGTGCTGATCGTGGAGGACAATGCCGAACTCCGGCAGCTCATTGCCCGCCGGCTTCGCCCTCGCTTCCGTGTCGCCATGGCCTCCGACGGGTTGGATGGGCTTGCCAAAGCGCGCAGCGTGATTCCTGATTTGGTCATCAGCGATGTCATGATGCCCGGCATGGACGGGTACGAACTGTGTAGCGCCATGAAGCATGACGATGAGTTGGCGTTCATCCCGGTCATTCTACTGACGGCCTTGAGCTCCGTTGAAGATCGTATTTCAGGGCAGGAGGGAGGTGCGGATGCGTTCCTCTCGAAGCCCTTCAATGATCGGGAATTGGAGGCCACCGTGGACCGGCTGCTTCGCGGGCAACAGCGGCTCCGGGCCGTGTTGGCAGAGCGTGACGGGAGCGTCCCCGCACCGGCAACAACGTTTGCCGATGTGGAAGACGCCATGCAGCACGACACCCTCATGCGCAGTATTGATCACGGACTGCACGATGAAGACTTTTCGGTCGATGTGATAGCCGCCGGAATAGACGTGAGCCGCGCGACGCTGTACAGGATGACCACGAAGCTGACGGGGATGTCGCCGGCTGCCCTCCTGCGGCAGCGCCGGCTGGACAAGGCCGCATCGCTCATAGCTGAGCAAGCCGGCAATATTGGCGAAGTCGCCTACTCCGTGGGCTTCAAAAGCGTATCGCACTTTACACAGGCCTTCCGAGAGCAGTTTGGGCATACGCCGTCACAACACCGCGGAAATGCCGACGAAGATGCCAAAATGGGACGTTTTGAGTAGCTGGCGACAAACGTTGACCGGATTCCGATAACGGGAAAGGGCACGCGGGGGGTAGTCTTGGGAGGTCCTTAAACAAGCACAAGCACTACCCCTCACCGGGCTCACAAATGAAAAACGTACTATCAGGTTGTCTGTTGGCAGCCATGATTTTTGCTGGTTGCGACTCCACGGCGCTGCAAGGCACCGAGGACGCATCGAACGAGCAGGCCGTAGTCTCTCAGACTGAAGGCACCCACCCATTGAACGCCAATGCCCCTGAAATCCAGGAGCGGCTCGGCAAGTCGGACGGTTCAATCATCTCCAATGGCACACTGCGACTGGGGGTAAACCGTGAGGGTAACCTCAACGTCCAGACCTACCCGACCTCGTATGCAGGTAACTGGGGTGTCGGACTCCAGTACATTTCTCCGAACGGCGGCGAATACGAATCCACTTTCCAGGGCTGTACCTGTGAAGGATGGGGCGTCGCAGATGCCGTTTCAGGTGTCAGCGGAGATGCGAATGATGCATTCGGTTACAACAATGTTGCCGTAGAGAGCTTCGTTGCCGACGGCGTGACCGCAACATCGGTTGTGAACGTTGGCGGTGTGTTTCGCGTAACGCATGCATACGCTCCTTCAGCTGCGACTCCGAACTTCTACGAAGTATCGGTTTCCATCGAGAACATCTCTGGAGCCGCCGTCAGTGATCTTCGGTATTCACGCGTGATGGACTGGGACATCGATCCAACGCCATTCAGTGAAATCGTAACGGTTCAGGGAACGGCTGGCGCGAGCTCCGTGCTTCTGGCCGGCGACAATGGTTTCAACTCTTCAAATCCCCTCGTCCCTCGCTACTCATCCGTTTATGGGGACTTCGTTGACAACGGCCCGACCGATCACGGGGCATTCTTCGACTTCGGTTTCGGCGCGCTGGGTGCAGGTGAAACCTTTTCGTTCAAGACGTTTTATGGAGCGGCTGGTTCAGAAGTGGACGCTCTTGCTGCGCTGGGCGCTGTAAAGGCTGAAGTATATTCTTTGGGTCAGAGCAACGGCAACGCCGATACCGGATCACCGGCAACGTTCATGTTTGGCTTCAAAGGCGTGGGTGGCGACGTCCAGTTCCCGACCAACGAAGCTCCAACAGCAGACGCTGGTGCTGATCAGGCACTTTCAGCTGGCCAGGTTGCCGTTCTTGACGGTTCAGGTTCTTCCGATCCAGATGGAGACGAACTGACCTACTCATGGGTTGACAGCAACAATCAGGAAGTCTCCACAGAGGCAACTCTTGATCTCGGCGCTCTGAACACCGGCACCTACGCGTTCACTCTCACGGTAAGCGACGGTGAGTTTGCCGACTCGGACGACGTTGCCGTTGTGGTGACCCCTGCTGCACTCTGGTTTGATATCAAGCCGGACGACACGAGCAATCGGATCAATTCCAAAAACAAAGGGGTCATCCCTACAGCCATTCTGGGTTCAGCAGGCTTTGACGTCAGCACCGTTGATGTTTCGAGCCTGGTCTTCGGCCCGGGGCAGACGCCTGAAGCACACGGCGAAGGTCACTCGGAGGACGTGAATGGCGATGGCTTCATGGACCTCGTGCTGCACTTCAGCACGCAGGGTTCCGGCCTCGCCAAGGGCGATACCGAAGGCTGTGTCTCCGGAATGACCCTGGACGGGTTTGATATCGCAGGATGCGACTACGCAGACGTATTCAAATAGGCTGTTGAATCGTCAAGATGTTCGACCTTGATTCCGGGGTCGATGGGAATTGCCCCGGCAGACATCAGTCTGCCGGGGCAATCTCTTTTGTGCAAGAGCTGCCATTCGATGGGGCTGTTACATCGAGAGCACGGTTGAATACGGCAGATTGAACAGATATCGAAAGAGGTTGACCGGATTTCGATAACGGGATACGGCTCGTGGGGGGTACTCTGGGGAGGTATCGCCACACGCACTCGTCACTCCACTCAACGTCATGCAGCAACGTACGCTTCAACTTCTCTTTCTCTGCGCAGTCTCCATCGGACTGCTGTTTCCCGCAGACGCCGGGGCCCGGCAATTGGCGAACCAGGTATTCCAGAGCGATGCGCTCGTCGACACGTGGGACCCGATCTTTCCGGCGTTCGCCGATCCGGCGTGGCCGTCGACGGTCTGTACGGTTGAGCCGGGCGTCGGCCTGAATGCAGCATGGACCAACCCGCACAAAGCGTTTGCCTTCGGAACGAACGTTCATCCGTGGCAGGGTGGGGCCATTGCAAACGGCTTCACCGCCCAGTGGATCAACGCTTGGAGCAACCTCACATCGCGCGGTCCGTCAGGCCACAGTTGGACCAAATATGCGACGGAAGTCTCCGGTGAAGGCGAATTTGTCCTTCAATTGTTGGCCGACAACTGTTCCTGGGTCTATCTGGATGGTCAGTTGGTCGGTTATCAGGGTGCATACTGGAGCTATGACACCTTGGTCTATCCGGTGACGCTGTCCGGTACGCAGACGCTTGAGTTCATCATCTACGACGGAGGTGGTTTGGCGGGTGGCATGTACCGTCTGGAGACGAATTCCGGGACCGTGTTTGCCGACACGGACAACGACGGTTTGACCGATCCGCAGGAAGTGCTGTACAGCACCGACCCGACCAACCCTGATTCGGACGGGGACGGCATCAGCGACGGTGACGAAGTGGCCGCCGGAACGGATCCGAACACGCCGGATGTCTTTGACACGGACGGTGATGGCGTTCCGGACGACGAAGACCTGTGTGCGGCCTCGGTATTTGATACGATGGA
Organism: Rhodothermales bacterium; assembly: GCA_040221055.1. Taxonomy (NCBI): domain Bacteria; kingdom Pseudomonadati; phylum Rhodothermota; class Rhodothermia; order Rhodothermales; species Rhodothermales bacterium. The sequence goes on from JAVJVN010000011.1 coordinate 192,414, forward strand.
GCTCAACCCCAACCAGTGGGCACTCCGGGAAGGCTCGACCGACTTCATCCAGGGATTGACCCGCAAGGGCACGTCGTCGGGTGGTTCCTACTCCGTTGCTGAGACGGGAGGCTGTTCCTGCTCCGACATCGTGGAGGCTGCTGGTCATGGCCAGGGACACCTCAAGAAGGGCTGCTCGAACAGCGTGATGGCAAACTGGGCAGCGCACGTGGCCAGCACGTTGGGCAAGGGAGGCGTGCCATCCGCGCCGCTGAGCCAGCGCCTGGATGCGAATCAGGAGGCTGCCAGCGGCGCGCTTCCGACGGAATTCGTGCTGACGGGCAACTACCCGAACCCGTTCAATCCGCAGACCAGCATCCAATTCGGTCTGCCGGAAGCGGCCCACGTCACACTCGCGGTCTATGACCTCATGGGTCGTCGGGTGCGAATGCTGGTGGATGGTCCGATGTCGGCCGGTATGCACCAGGCGAGCTTCGATGCCGGGTCTCTGCCGAGCGGGGCGTATCTGTATCAGCTCACGTCGCCCGCAGGCACCATCACCAAGACCATGCTGCTGCTGAAGTAGGCGCAACTCCTCAACTGAAAGGCATTGGGGCCCGTCCGGACATGTCCGGACGGGCCCCACGCATATTCCGGCGGCGTGAACACAGACCCTGAATGAACCTTCCCGTGGCTTTGGTTATCGATGACGACCCGGAACTGCGGGCATACATCGTGCGGCGCCTGGCGCCGTATTACGAGACCCGGGAAGCGGGGACGTGCAGCGTGGCTCTCGATTGCCTCGAGGAGCATGTGCCCGATGTCATCCTGCTTGACATCGGATTGCCGGACACGGACGGTGCCACATTCTTCCACGTCATCCGATCCCGACCGGAATGGGCGAACATACCGATTTTGCTCATGACCGGGTTTTCGTTGGCAATGGTCTTCCCGGGTCAACTGCCGCTCAGGACGGCCTATCTTCCAAAGCCATTCACGTCGAGGTCCTTGCTTCTCGCGCTGGAGGGCCTCACGGAAAAATGAACGGTGCCTGCGTGCGAGATTGCCCGCGCCCCCGTATTCTGTGCGCGGGCACAGGCTATGGTTGCCTGATCTCGAGCGAGTGCCATCACACCAGAAGGAATACCATCATGAAGAAGAACATGGGAACCGCGGACCGGACCATCCGGGTCATTGTTGCGCTGGTCGTTGCTTACCTCATTTACGCCGGTACGCTCTCGGGTACGTGGGCGATTGTCGCCGGCATTGCCGCAGCCGTGTTCGTGCTGACCAGCGTTGTGAGCTTCTGTCCGCTCTACGCGCCGTTCGGCCTGTCGACCTGCAAGACGCGTTCAAACAACGCGTAGAGGTACGGCCGATGCCCGCCTGTCGGGCTGGTGTAGTTCCGGTGTTCGTGCCGGACAAGACGGAAGTCGCGTCCGAGCCGGTCGAGCAGGCCGCCTTCCGTGTAGCGAAGGACGTCACGTCCGGCGCAACGAGTCACTCCGTGCTCGGCGAATTCCGCGAAAAAGGCAAATCCTCCGGGGCGCACCATGCGACGGAGATTGGCGAAATAGCCGTCCAGCGCCCGTTCGTCCAGCAGGAAATGCAGGACCGCACGGTCGACCCAGGCGTCCACGGACGGCAGAACGGGGGGCAATGGCGTTGAGATATCCTGACACAGCCAGGAAACACCGGTCCGGGTTCCGATGCGGTCCCGCAGGCGGTCCAACGCCTCGCTGCTGATGTCATTGACCATCAAGTGGTGCCCACGCTCCAGGAGCGCATCGATCAGGCTGGTTGTGCCTGCGCCGGGCAGCAGGATGAGGGCATCTTCCGCCAAGGCCATTTCGTCGATGTACGCCATGGACGGGGATACATCGGGCTCAAACCAGCCCAGATCCTCGTCAGGCGTACCGCGGAAAACCGCATTCCAGTGATCCTGGTCGCTCATTCAATACCGACGAGTTCCACGTCGAACAACAGCGTGGCTCCCGGCGGAATAACGCCTCCGGCGCCACGGTCGCCGTATCCGAGTTCCGGAGGAATAACGAGCAGACGCCGCTCACCGACCCTCATGCCGGCTATGCCTTCATCCCAGCCCTGGATGACACGTCCGACACCCAGCGGAAAACGCAGGGGATCACCCCTGTCGCGTGAGCTGTCGAACTTCTGCCCTTTGTTTTCCGGCGCGGATTCATCATACAACCAGCCGGTGTAGTGCACGACGGCCACAGGGCCTGGCGAAATCGTGTCACCCGATCCTTCCGTTACGATCGTAATGGCGAGACCGGAATCGGTGGTGTCGGCGGCTGGAGCCTCAATGGCCGGTGCAGACACTTCCGTGTCCGGATCGACCGATTCGGCCGACTCTGAACCGCAGCCGGATAACATCAGCAGGGCAATGGCAAGCAGGGGACAGGTTTTCATTGTTCGGGAAATCAGTCTTTTTTACGCTCCTTGATGGACTGTACCAGCGAATCCCACGAGGCTTCGATCCGGTCCGTCAGTGCTTCCCATTTGTCTTCGCCGGCGTCAGCCAGCTCTTCGAGCCGGTCCTCGATTTCGTCGATTTTCTTCTTGAACCTGATCTCAGCATCGGCGCTCGCGCCCGAAGCACGCGCCTTCAGTTTGTCCAGGTCCGCTTTGAGCTCGTCGAGCTGCGCGCGCATTCTCTGCTGGTAAAGTTTCTTGTCACTCATAGGGTGCCTCATTCAGTCTGTTCATACTTCGTTGAATGCGAAAGGACGCTTTCTGTTGCTTCACCCATGCGGAGTCAGTAGACTTTACGTCGTCACCAAACGAGATCGTCATGCGCCGCCGAACCCTGCTGCTCGCTCTTTTTCTGTTCGCTGCTTCGTCCGCATGGGCCCAGGACGGGTACATGGAACCCGCCCCGGCCCTGAAAGCGCTCGTCGACGCGCCACTCACGCCGAATGTGTCCATCGGCCCGGATGCCCGGACCATGCTGCTGATGACGCCGCAGGACGTTCCGACCATCGCCCAACTCGCCGAGCCGGAGCTGCGTCTGGCGGGCACACGGATCAATCCGGCCAACAACGGGCCGAGCCGGAGTTCGTACGCGACGGCCATGGCGATTGCCAGCGTTGATGGGGGCGCGGAGCGTCCCGTCATGGGCATTCCCGCTGAGGGGTGGATTGGCTATGGTGCGTGGTCACCTGATGGCACGCATTACGCTTTTCCGGTGACCTTCAGCGACCGGATTGAATTGTACGTGCTCGAATTGGGCAACGGACGCGCCCGGCAGGCCTTGGACCGGCCGCTGAACGGCGTTGGAGGGCGCGCATTCACATGGATGCCGGACAGCCGGACCCTGCTCGTCCGCGCTACGGCCGCTGACCGCGGCGCCATGCCGACCCGTCCTGCCGTCCCGGCAACCCCGGTCATCCAGGAAAACATCGGCAAGGAAGCGCCGGCGCGGACCTACCAGGACCTGCTCGAAACACCGTACGACGAGGATCTCTTCGCGTGGCTCATGGCATCGGATCTGCTGCGCGTATCGCTCGACGGAACGGTTCAGGATTTCGGCGCATCGGGAATGATCACCTCCATGGATCCGTCACCCGACGGCCGATTCGTGCTGACCGAGACCGTGCATCGTCCATTCTCCTATCTCGTGCCGTGGTCCCGTTTTCCGAATCGGATTGAAGTCTACACGGCCGAAGGCCTTCCCGTGCGTGTGATCGAGGACCAACCGCTCATGGAGGAGGTACCGACGGGGTTCGGTTCCACGACGACCGGTGTGCGATCCATTGGCTGGCGGCAGGATGCGCCCGCCATGCTGGCATGGGTGGAGGCCCTGGATGGCGGTGATGGCAACGTGGAGGTCGATCTGCGGGATGCCGTGATGGTGTTGCCGGAGCCTTTTGAAGGCGATGCGACGACCTTGGTGCGCTTACCCTTGCGCTACGCCGGAATGACCTGGAGCGACGAAGGATACGTTCTGGTGAGTGAGCGATGGACGTCCACGCGGGAATTCCGGACCTACCGGGTTTCGACGGACGGGACAGGCGGCGATCCGGCCGTTGTGTTCGACTATTCCTACGAGGACCGGTATGCCAACCCCGGTTCGCCCATGACCGATGTGGATGCGCGCGGTCGTCGGCTGCTGCTCACGGAAGCCGACGGGAACGTCATTTATCTGACGGGTCAGGGTTCGTCGCCGGATGGAGACCGTCCGTTCCTGCGCCGCTATGACATGCGGACAGGGGAGACGGAAGAACTATTCCGTTCCGAGGCTCCGTACTACGAGCGTCCTGTGGCGTGGCTGGACGCCGCTGAGGGCACGTTCCTGACACTCAGGGAATCGAACGCCGAACCGCCGAACTATTTCGTCCGGTCCGTGGCCGGAGGAGAACCCCGTGCTGTGACGAACTTCCCGCACCCGTATCCGGAGATGGACGCCATCTCCAAAGAGTCCATTTCGTACGATCGGGGGGACGGTGTGCCCCTGTCGGCCACGCTCTATTTGCCCGCCGGATATGACAAGGACCGGGATGGCCCGTTGCCTGCGCTCGTCTGGGCGTATCCGCGGGAGTTCAAGAGCGCTGCAGCGGCAGGCCAGATGTCGGGCTCCCCCTACACATTCAAGCGCGTGTCGTATTCGGGCGCCGTTCCGTACGTCACCCAGGGATACGCCGTCATCGACAATGCCTCCATGCCCATCATTGGCGAAGGGGATGCGGAGCCCAACGATACATTCGTGGAGCAACTGGTCATGAACGCACAGGCGGTCATTGACGAGGGCGTCCGTCGCGGTGTGGTGGATCCGGAGCGGGTAGCCATCGCGGGTCATTCCTACGGCGCGTTCATGACGGCCAACCTGCTGGCCCACTCCGATCTGTTCCGGGCGGGTATTGCGCGCAGTGGCGCTTACAACCGATCCCTCACGCCGTTCGGATTCCAGGCGGAGCCGCGGACGTTCTGGGAGGCTCCCGAAATCTACTTCGAGATGTCACCTTTCATGAACGCCGACAAGGTCAACGAACCGATCCTGCTCATCCACGGCGTCGCCGACAACAATTCCGGCACGTTCCCCATCCAGAGCGAGCGCTTCTACCACGCGCTGAAGGGCAACGGGAGCACAGCCCGACTGGTCATGCTCCCCCACGAAAGCCATGGCTACCGGGCCCGCGAATCGCTGCTCCACGTGCTGTGGGAAACCCACACGTGGCTCGATACGCACGTGAAGAACGCTCCGGACCGCGGCGTGGAGATGAAGAAGCCGACGGGGTGATGGCGGCCTAAAAGACCATCCCGACGTTGATGATGCGGAACGTCGGCACGAACCGCAGGTCAAAATCGGCGTCCTTGGATGCGTAAATGCGCTTCAGTCCGAAACCGATGCCTGCGTAGAAGTTTTCGTTCTTGCCCATGATCCAGCTGTGGTTCACATCGAATCCGGCCCCGAAGAACGTGCCTTCATCCCCGACGTGCGTCAGGCCAGCCTTGACCCCGAAGGCCCAGCCATCCAGCGGATTGCCCTGCGGATAGAGGCGCAGGAACACGTCTGAGTTGACATACGGATCGGTGCTGCCGAAGTAGGAAGAGCCGCCCACGCCGGCGGTGGTCGACTCTCCGATGACTCGCTCATATTCGGCATTGAACACGTTGAGGAGCAGACCGAATGGGTTGGCCGAGATGACCTGCTGTTTGGGCTCGATGTCCATGCTCTGCGCGCTCGAGGTGCCCACACCGGCAACAGCGATGCAGATCAGCACCAGGGCTGCCAGCACGGTTTGGAAAAAGAGTGATCTCGTGTTCATTGCGGGTCCAGGATGATGGAGTGGAAGCGGATGCGGAGGACGGAGGGGATATGACCTGCAACCGGCAATGTTCTGTATGGCGTGCCCGGGAAGATTTACTCGTCCGCTGCGCGGACTTCGTTAGTCGCATGGAACGCCGAGGCCATGTCAGCGCCCAGCCTGCTCGTTTGAACTCCCTTGGTCGGGAGTTCGAACCCCACCGTACGAAAAATCAAAAGGTCCGCGGGCGGATGCCCACGGACCTTTCGATATGCGTGCCCGGGAAGATTCGAACTCCCGACCTTCTGATCCGTAGTCAGACGCTCTATCCAGCTGAGCTACGGGCACATATGGTGCGCGCGGAAAAAATTCCGAGCGGCCCAGAATATAGGACGACGCACGCTTCCACGGCAAGTGAAGTTTGAATAGAGGCGGCGCAGGGTTCAGAAAACGAGACTGTATCCGGTAAAACGCTCCAGCCGGATGAGGTGCTCGTAGTAGGCCCGCAGCGCACTGTAGAATCGTTCCTCACTGCCAAGGACCATGCGCTGGGTGTCCAACAGCGTCACCAGATCGATCTGGCCGAGGGCATACCCTTCCTGCGTCCGGGCCAGCAGCTCCCGGGACCGGCTTTGTACGACGTCCTGGTATTCCGCCACCATGGCGCGGCTGGTTTCGTACCCGTGCCATGCGACTTCCGCCTCCCGCTTCAAGTCCAGGATGACGGCCGTCCGGTTCCAATCGGTTTCCCGCTCGAAGGCCTCCGCTTCCTGCACCCGGGCCTTCTGCGACGGAGCGCCGAACAGCGGGAGGGAAATGCCAATCTGGAAGCCGTGATGGTCGTACCCGCCGCCCAAGTCCTGGGCATAAATGTCGAATTGCAGGGATGGCAAGGCTGCGGCCTGTTTCGCACGTACACCAAACGCCGCGGCATCGGCCAGTTGATCGGCCATTTCCAGTTCCGGCATGGAATACAGGCGTCCGAGGACATCGTCCTGGCCGATGCCCGGATCCACGTAAAGCAGCGTATCGGGGAAGGAAATGGTGTACTGCTGGTCCTCTTCGTCCAGCCCGATGGAGCGGAATACGCCGTATCGGGCCTCCTGGAACGCCCGTTCCGCATCGAACAGCTTTGCACGGGCGTCCGACAACTGGATGTCCGCCTTCATGCTTTCGAGCGGCGACGCCTCACCGGCTTCCACGCGGGTCACGACGGCGTCCCGCAGGGTGGTGGAGAGGGCCACTTCCTCTTCACGCAGATGCACCATTTCCTGGGCGTGGAGCAAGGTTGTGTAGGCGATTTTTATGGATGCCGTGACGCGCTGTTCTTCTACGTTGAATGCGGCATCCATGGCGGTCCGCTCGGTATCTGCCCGACGATACCGGTACCAGGACGCCAGCGGGAAGTCCAGCTGCTGGGAAACGGTCCATCGCTGTTCCGACAGCGGGGTTACCGGGTCCTGATCCAGTCCCTCCCGGAACCAGGATATCCGGGGCGCAGACACGCCGAAGGTCTGGCGCGTCCGGGCGGACGCACCGGCCATCTGCTCGCGCAGCGCCTGAAGCGCGGGGTGGTGCGTCCGGGCCAGGGAAATGGCCTCATCCACCGAAAGGGTACCGTCCTGTGCGACGGATGGCAGGACGGGGCTGAGCGCCACCATCAAGGGCAGCAGCACGAGGGCCAGAAGACGTGGGTGGCAAACGGGTTTCTTGATCATGACGACGCGTCTTTTTCGAGCCAGTTGTAGATCGTGGGGAGCACCCGGAGGGTCAGCAGGGTGGCCGTGAGCAGGCCGCCGATCACGACCGTTGCCAGCGGTCGTTGTACTTCCGATCCGGGGCCCGTGTTGAAGGCCATCGGGATGAATCCGAGGCTCGCCACCAGGGCGGTCATGAGGACCGGACGCAGCCGGTTTGCGGCGCCTTCGATGGTGGCCCGTCGCACGGTATATCCCGGGCGCGCCCGGAGTTCGTTGAGATGGGCCAGCATAACGACCCCGTTGAGGACGGCCACACCGAACAGGGCCACGAAACCGACGGAGGCCGATACCGAGAGGTACATGCCGCGTGCGAACAGCAGGAAGATCCCGCCCGACATGGCAAAGGGAAGGGTGGCCAGGATCATGATGGCGTGCCGGATCTGTCCGAACATCAAGTAGAGGAGGACCAGGATGATGAAAAGGGCAAGCGGTACGACGAAGTACAGATGCCGCATGGCCCGCTGCTGGTTCTCGAACGCACCGCCGTATTCCAGGAAGATGCCCTCCGGAATCCGAACGTCCGTCCGGATGACCTCCTGGATCTGGGTCACGTAGCTGCCGATGTCGATGTCGGCGATGTTGATGCCGACGATGACCCGGCGCCAACCGTTCTCACGCGCGATTTCGCGTGGTCCTTCCTCGGCCTGGATGGTGGCCACGCGCGAGAGCGGAATGGTGCCGCCGCCCGTCAGTTGGATGGGGACGTTCATGAGGTCTCGGAACGTGGCCCGGATTTCCTCCGGATACCGGGTCACGATGTCGAACCGGCGCTGCCCCTCGAACAACTGCCCGGCCGGCTGTCCCCCGATTCCGGCTTCTATGACCTGCTGAACGTCATTCACGTTCAATCCGTAGGCCGCAATGGCCTCCCGGTCGATGTCCACGTTCAGGTACGGTTGACCAATCGACTTCTCGACGAAAATGTTGTCCGTGCCCGGGAGGCCCGGCAGGACGCGGGCAATGGCGGACGCCGCCGCGTTCAACGAATCGAGATCCTCTCCGTACAGTTTCACGGCGATGTCGCTCTTCACGCCTGATGTCAATTCATCGACCCGCATGGCAATGGGTTGTGTGAAGTTGTACGCCAGGCCGGGCTCGGTCTGGAGGAACGGCTCCATGGCACGGGCAATGCCATCCTTCGTCATCCCGTCGCGCCACTCATCCTCCGGGTGAAGCAGCACCCAGACGTCGGTCTGATGCACGCCCATCCAGTCGTTGGCCAGATCCGATCGTCCGGTTTTCGGCACGACATCCTTGACTTCCGGGACATTCGCCATGACCTGACGTGCGAACCAGTCGGCATTTTCCACCGATTCGGCGAGCGTCACCGACGGCATGCGGATCTGTTCCACCAGGATGGAGCCCTCGTCGAGTTCCGGCAGGAACTCCGTTCCGAGGAAGGGAACGAGGGCCAACGATGCGACGAACACCATGGTTGCCAGCGCGAAGGTCGGTCCTTTCCGGTCCACGTTCCGTTCCAGGAAGGCCTGGTAGCGCGGGCGCAGCCAGTCCATGAGGTAATTCTTGCGGATGCGGACACCCTTCCGGAAAACGATGGCCGCGACGGCCGGGACATAGACCAGGGCCAGCAGAAGCGATCCGAACACCGCCGTTGCCACCGTGATAGCCATCGGTCGGAACAGGATGCCTTCCATTCCGGAGAACGTGGCAATCGGCACATACACCATGAGGATGATGAGCACACCAAAGAAGATGGGGCGGGCCACCTCGTGGGCCGCTTCCCGCAACACTTCGGCCTTCGGCCGATTCTCCTTGTCCGATTCCAGCTTGTGGACCATGTTCTCGATCATCACGACCGAGCCATCCACCACCATGCCGAAGTCGATGGCGCCCAGGCTCATGAGGTTGGCTGCAAGGCCGAATTCACGCATGCCGATGAAGGCAAACAACATGGAGAGGGGGATGACCGATGCCACAATCAGTGCTCCGCTGATCTCTCCCAGGAGCAGCAACAAGACCACGATCACCAGGAATCCGCCTTCAATCAAGTTCACCTTCAGCGTGGACGTGGTACGGTCAATGAGGTCACTCTGGTCATAGAACTTCTCGACGGTGACGCCTTCCGGAAGCCCCTCGTTCACCTGGACCAGTTTCTCCTCGATGGCCTGGATGACCTCCCTGCCGTTTCCGCCGCGAAGCATCATCACGATCCCTGTCACGACCTCACCGCCGCCGTTTTTGGTTACGGCTCCCTGGCGGATTTGCCGGCCCTCGGTCACTTCGGCGACGTCACGGAGGAAGACCGGACGGTCACCCCGGGTGGCGACGATGATGCTGCCGATATCGCTCGCTTCGCGGATGAGTCCGTATCCACGGATGATGTACTGCTCCCGGTTGTGCTCCAGGTAGTTGCCACCGGATACACTGTTGTTCTTGTCAATCGCGGCAATCACGTCGCCGAGGGCAATTCCCGCTGCGCGCAGGCGGTCGGGCTGGATGGTGACATCGAATTGCTTGACGAATCCTCCGAAAGAGTTGATTTCCGTGACGCCGCGTACGGTCTTGAGCTGCGGTGCAACGAGCCAGTCCTGGATTTCCCGCAGTTCCGTCAACGTTCGGCCTTCGCCGGATACCGTGTACTGATAGATTTCTCCGAGTGCTGTCGAGATGGGTCCCAGTTGCGGCGCAGACACCCCGTCGGGCAGTTGATCCCGAACATCCTGCAAGCGTTGGCTCACCATCTGCCGGGCGAAGTAGATATCTGAGCCCTCATCGAACAGGACCGTGACGGCGGACAGCCCGAACTGACTGATGGACCGGACTTCCTGGACTCCGGGCAGCCCGTTCATGGCCGTCTCTATGGGAAAAGAGACCAGCCGCTCAACGTCGAACGGGGAATAGCGCCCGGCCTTCGTGATGACGAGGACCTGTTCCGGCGTGACATCCGGAAGGGAATTGATGGGTATGGTGCGAAGTGCGAAAATGCCTCCAGCGGCCATGAGGGCCACGAGGGAGAGCGCGACGAACTTCTGTCGCAGGCTGAAATCGATGATGCGTTCGAGCATGGTGGTGGCCGTTATTCCGCGTATTCGGTGTAGCGATCCAGGGCCTTCAGGCTGAAGACCTGGCTGGTAGCGATGACATCGCCCGGCATCAACCCTCCGGCGACGATGACTTCAGCCTGGCCGGTGCGCTCCACCCGGATGGACCGCCGTTCCCAGGTGAGGTCGTCCACGCGCACATAGACAATGGCGTCGGCGCCGTTGTAGACCACCGCCGAGGTCGGAATGGAAATCACAGGCATGGTGGATTGCGTACGGACCTGGAGCCGGACCGTCTGTCCGGGCAACGGCCACGGCCCGGTCAGGTCCACCAGGATATTCAGGACGAGGGCTTTGCTCTCGGCATCGACAACGGGATTGACCGTGCCGATGGTCGCGTCCAGGCGCTGTCCGCTCCCGCCTCGTTCCGGAACGACCACCACCGGATCGCCCGGCCGCAGCGATGCAGCATCATCCGGCGATGCAAAACCCTTGATAAGGACACGCGTCGGATCCACGATCGTCATCAATTCCTGGTAGGATGTGACGGACTGGCCGAGGTCAATCAGATGGCGGTCCACCCGACCCGAAAGCGGGGAGCGGAGGGGCAGGAGCGGCCGGTCGCCCAGGTTCGGGATGTCGTCGGATCCGATTCCCAGGGTGAGCAGTCGGGCGCTCGACGCCCGGGTGGCGGCACGGGCACGGTCCAGGTCGGCACGGGCCTTGTCCAGCGCTTGCTCCGGACTGATTTTCTTCTCCACGAGGGTCGTGAGCCGCTCAACCTGCCGCTGGGCATAGGTTTCGTCGGCCTGGGCCTGGAGGTAGTCCGCCACGAGATTGGCAAACTCGAGACTTTCGAGTTCAAGCAGGACCTGGCCGGGACGTACCGATTCTCCCTCATGCGCGTACAGGGCAGCGACGCGTCCGCCTATGGGCGCGGACACCTGCGCCATCTGTTCGGGCGCGGCCTGGACCTCGCCCGGGATGGAAAGATCATAATGGATGACGGCCGCGGACACGACGCTGGTCTCCGTTTGCAGCTCCTGGGCCTGTTGAGGCGTGAGTGTAACCAGGCGCCGCTCGGTGGCCACCCCCGGATTTTCCTGGAGGGAGGGCGGTGTGGCCACGGAGCCGTCGGGATCGGGAAGCAGGCGTTCGACCGGCGTGTCCCGGCATGCCGTGACACTCAGCGAAAGCAGCAGAAGGGGAAGAAGGCGTTTCATGGGATCTGTTGGATGATGCGACGGTAAATTCGCTTGAGGCCGCGCCCGCATCATTAACCGTTCATTAGTGCTTGGTTAGAGATCCATGAGAACGGTGGGGCCCGGACCCCGAATGTCCCGGACGACCCGTATGATGGAGCCATGAAACTGCTGCTGGTGGAAGACGAAGCCGACATTGCTGCATTCGTGCGGCAGGGTCTGTCAGAGGAAGGATTCGACGTGACCTGGCTTCCCGACGGGGAACAGGCATTGGAATGGCTCTCATCCAATCATGCCGATATCCTGTTGCTGGACATCCGGTTGCCGGGAATGGACGGCGTGGAAGCGTGTCGGCGTATCCGGGAAACCCGGGTGAAGCTGCCCATCATCATGCTGACGGCACTGGATGCGGTGGAGGACCGGGTCCGGGGTTTGCGGGCCGGTGCGGACGACTATGTCCCCAAGCCGTTCGCATTCGAGGAACTCGTGGCCCGGATTGAAGCGCTCATGCGCCGCGTTGGAAACCACGCCCATGACCAACGGCTGACCGATGGTCCATTGGTCCTGGAAGCCGATGCCCACCAATGCACGTGTCACGGTCGCCCAGTGGAATTGACGGTCAAGGAGTTTGCATTGCTGTCCTATTTCATGGAGAACAGGGGACGGGCCCTGAGCCGTGACGAGATCCATCGCGACGTATGGGGGCACGATTTCGACCGGGGCACGAACCTCATTGACGTGTATGTGGCCTACGTCCGGAGCAAGCTCAGCGAGGTGGATTGCCCGGCCCATATTGAAACCATCCGGGGTGTCGGATACCGATACGTGGCATCGACATGACGCGACCGCCGACATTCCGGAAACGGTTGGTCTGGACGACGTCCGCCTTCCTGGCCCTGGCGCTCTTCCTGCTGGTCGTCGGCATCTGGTTGGGGGCATATGGCTGGTTGAACAGCGTGGCCCGCCTGGCGCTCCAGCAGGAAATCCAGGAAGTCCAGGAGTCCATCGTGTCTGCGGAGGGGACCCTGGCGGCGGACCGGTACAACTGGAATGAACCCCATCACCTGTACAGCGGTCGCCATGTCGACCCGTTCTACCTTCAGGTATTCGATGCCGGTGGCCGATTGGTGCGCCAATCGGAAAACATCAGTCCGTTCCCACCAGGGGAATTTCCGGCGCATTTGATGGCCGGGGCGACCGGTCAGGACGGGTGGTTCGAACCGCTGCGGACCTTCCGGATCGGGGAGATGACCCTGTACTATGCGGTGGTGCCCGTACTGAATGCGGCCGGCGAACGCATTGGCAGTATCCAATTGTCGCGCGAGGACCCGGGCCTGCGGGTATTGTACGGTCGCCTGGCTGCTACCCTGCTGGCCGGGCTTGTCATGACGTTGATGTTGTTGTCGTTCCTGGTCTGGTGGGTGGCTGGCCGGGTCCTTCGACCGCTGGAGTCCATTACACGTGCGGCCGACACACTGTCTCCGGCGCATCTGGAAAAACGCATTCCGGTTCCCCCGGAGGCCGATCTTGAAACAACCCGCTTGGCGGGCACGCTGAACGCTTTGCTGGACCGACTGGAAACCGCTTTCGAGGATACGCGGCGATTCACGTCCAGCGCCGCACATGAATTGCGGACACCGCTCACCGTCATCCAGGGGCATGTGGATGTGGCGTTGCGCCAGGAGCGTTCGCCGGAAGCCTACCGGGATACCCTCGGATTGGTACGACGGAAGGTCGGACACCTGGTATCCATGGTGGCCGGGCTGCTGTCGTTGGCGCGCCTGGACAGCGGAGCGGTGGACGTGGATCGCGATCCCGTGGATATCACGCGCGTGGTGAAGGACATGGCGGCCGCGCTCAAACCCCGTGCGGTGGCCAAAGGGCTGGATTTCCGTCTGAGCGTGCCGGAGGACGCCGTGCATGTTGATGGACAGGACGATCTGCTCCAGCACGTCGTAACGAACCTCGTCGACAATGCCGTGAAATTCACCCGGGATGGCCGGGTAACCGCGAATCTGACCCGGGAAGGGGAGTGGGCTGTCCTGACCGTCTCCGATACCGGCATGGGCATGTCCCCCGATGTGGTGGCCCACGCCACGGACCGCTTCTTCCGCGCCCGGACGGTCCATGCGGCCGGTATAGAAGGCAGCGGCCTGGGATTGGCCGTGGCCAGCGAACTCGTCCGCTGGCACCGGGGTACCATGGATATCGACTCGGATGGGCATTCCGGAACGACCGTCCGGGTACGACTGCCCCTCAGTCCGTCTGTCGAACCCGTGCACACATCATGACCTTGAACCTCAAGAATCGCATCCGGAACCTGGTCCGGCATCAGACCGACGCCGACCTGGAAACCGAGATCCTTCGTCTCGCCGAATCCTACCGTCGGTATTGCGATGGATTGAACGACGAACACCTGTCGTCCGACTGTACGTATACCAATTCGGCCGGCGCCTCCTTTTCCACCCCCGTTGCGGATGTCCTGCTGCATGTATTCATGCACGGCATGTATCACCGGGGACGCATCAATCTGCTCATCCGGCAGGCGGGCGGGGATCCTGCACCGGCCGACTACATCGCATTCGTCCGGGGTGCCGCGGCGGCCACGCATCCGACCCGATAATGGGGAGCTTGGCCAGGGCACCCTACCCGATTTCATGCGTTAGCGCTCCTTCATCGGAAACCTCGCACATCCACCACTACCCCCATGCTCCGTCATTCGTTGTCGGCGATCGTCCTGATTGCCGGTCTCGCCGCCTGCACGCCCGCTGAAGAGCCGGCCGCACCTGCCTCCGACCAAGCCGCGGCACCTGCCCCGGCACCCGGTCCCACGCCGTCCGCCGAGGGCGCCATGAGCTACATCATCAGTCCGGAAGACGGTACCGTCGTTTCCGGTCCGGTAACGGTCCGGTTCGGGTTGAAAGGCATGGGGGTGGCGCCGGCCGGTGTCCAGGTCCCCAACACCGGACATCACCACCTCATGGTCGATGTCGCCGACATGCCGGACTTGAGCGCCCCACTGCCTGCCGACGCGAATCATATCCACTTCGGAGCCGGCCAGACAGAAACCGTCCTGGATTTGCCGCCGGGAGAACACACGCTGCAACTCATCCTGGGCGATTTCGCGCACACGCCGCACGATCCGCCGGTCGTGTCGGAGCGGGTGACCATTACCGTTCAGTAGCCTGCGGCCTTAGGCTCTGGGCGCAGCGTGAACAGTTCCAAAATGTAACCTGTGAGGTTACATTTCAATCGGATGGGTTCTCAGACCCCGATTTTGCGCGTTTCGGTCATGGAAATCCGCGCCACGACGCCTGAAAGGGCGGTGAGCGCGGCAATGGCCATCATGGCGGTCATCAGGCTGAACAGGTCGGCGAGGACGCCTGCCAGCAGGGCGCCGACCACGTAACCACCATCGCGCCAGAGCCGGTACACGCCCACGGACGTGGCCCGCCACGTCGGATGGGCGACGTCCCCGATGGTTGCCAACAGGGTCGGATACACGGCGGCCGTTCCCGCGCCCAACAGGACCATGGACGCCGCGAGCACGCGGATATCCGTACCGGCCGCCAGGATGAAAATCCCGAGAGCCTGAAGCAGCATGCCGCCCACGATCAAGGGGCGCCGTCCCACGCGGTCGCTCCATGCACCGGTCAGGAGCTGCCCGAAGCCCCATACGGCCGGGTAGAGCGCGGCCAGGAAGCCGATCTGCGCGACGGAAAGCCCCAACGACGCGTAGTAAAGCGGAAACAGTCCCCACGCCAGGCCATCGTTCAGGTTGTTCACCATACCGGCCTGGCTGACGCCGAACAGCGTCCGGTTCTTCCAACTCGTCAGGAGCAGGATGCGCGAGAACGACGCATCTTCAGGCGACGGGGCTGCGTGCTCAGCCGCTCGGGCTTCGAGTTGGGCGTGAGCCAACGTATCGCGAACGAAAAACAGGGAGAGCAGGAGGCCGAAGACGGCAATCACCAGGCCCAGGAAGAACGGTTCGGGGCGGAGGCCCCACGTGGAGGCGATATATCCGGACGCGAAGGCGGCGGCGGAAACGGCGACGTATCCGGCGGCCTCGTTCAGGCCCATGGCGAGTCCGCGTTGCTTCGGGCCGACCAGGTCGATTTTCATGATGACCGTGGCCGACCACGCGAGGCCCTGGTTCATCCCCAGGAGCACGTTGGCGAACACGATCCACGTCCAGGTCGGAGCCCACATGATGAGGAGTGGGACGGGCAGCCCGATGAGCCAGCCCCAGACGAGCACCCGTTTACGGCCGAACCGGTCGCTCCAGCGACCGGCCATGAGGTTGGCAAGTGCCTTCGCAAGGCCGAAACTCGCAATGAAACTGAGCACCGCCGTGCGCGAGGCCAGCCCGAATTCGTCTTCGGCCAGCAGCGGCAGCACGGCCCGTTCCAGGCCCACCATGGCGCCCACGAACGCGTTCACGACCACCAAAAGTGTGAACTGACCGGCGTTTTCCCTGAGTCCGAGTTTCATGAGGTCCAGGCGTGGATATGCACCCCAAGGTACTTACTGGCTCGGTCGGTCGGTACGCTGGACAAGCACATACATGGCCGGCAGCACCATGAGCGTGAGGATGGTCGCGCTAACGAGGCCGCCCACCATGGGCGCGGCAATCCGCTGCATGACTTCGGCACCCGTCCCCGTCCCGAACATGATGGGCAACAGGGCCAACAAGGTGGTGATGACGGTCATGAGGAGCGGGCGGATGCGCAGCACGGAGCCTTCTTCGACGGCCGCGCGGACCTCGGCGCGGGTGGTCAGGAGCCCGTCCGTCCGATGCCGCTCGACGGCTTCACGGATGTACACGAGCATGACCACCCCGGTCTCCACGGCCAGACCGGCCACGGCAATGAATCCGACCGCCACGGCAATGCTCAGGTCATACTGGAGCAAGGCGAGCAGCCAGACCCCGCCCACGACCGCGAAGGGCAACGTCAGCATGATCATGGCCACGTGGGACAATCGCTTCAGGTGGATGAAGAGCAGCAGGAAAATGATGAGCAGCGTCAGCGGGACAATCACCTTCAATCGGTCATTGGCGCGCTCCATGTATTCGAACTGTCCGCTCCACGCCAGGGAGTAGCCCGCCGGAAGGTCCAGGTCCCGGGCTATTACGTCGCGCGCACGGGCCACGAAACTTCCGACATCCTGGCCCGGCTCGAGATCCACCAGTACCCACGCGTTCGGGCGGGCATTCTCGCTCTTGATCATGGCGGGCCCGTCGGTCAGGGAGATGGTGGCGAGCTGGCCCAGCGGCACCTGGGCGCCGGAAGGCGTGGGGACCAGCACCCGACCCAGGGATTCCGGGTCCTCCCGGAGGGACTGTGCGTATCGGATGTTGACCGGATGCCGCTCCAGGCCTTCCACGGTACTGGTGATGTTCATTCCGCCCACGGCCATGGATACGGTATTCAGGACCTGGCCGGTGGTCAGCCCGTATCGACCCGCTTCGAACCGGTCGACGTCGATATCCAGGTAGGTGCCACCCATGGTGCGGTCGGCCACCACGCTGCGGGCGCCGGCCAGCGGTCGCAGGAGCTCTTCGACCTCACCACCCAGCCGCTCCAGTTCCCGCAGGTCCGCTCCGGCGATCTTGATGCCGATGGGCGTCTTGATGCCGGTGGCCAACATGTCCGTCCGGGTCTTGATGGGCATGGTCCACATGTTCGTGAGACCGGGAATCCGGATGGCGGCATCCAGCGCCTGAACGAGGCTGTCCTGGGTCACGCCGGGCCGCCATTGGTCGCGAGGTTTCAGGATGATGGTGGTCTCGAACATGGACAGGGGAGCCGGATCCGTGGCCGTTCCGGCCCGACCGGCCTTCCCGAATACGGAGGCTACCTCGGGAAAACTCTTGATGATGCGATCCGTCTCCTGAAGCAATTCCTTCGCCTTCTGCGGCGTGACACCCGGCAGCGTGGAGGGCATGTACAGCAGGTCGCCTTCATTGAGTGCCGGCATGAATTCCGATCCGAGACGCGAATACGGCACGATGGTCAGCGCCAGGAGGAGGCCGGCCACCATCAGGACGGACTTGGGAAAGCGGATGGCCACGCGAACCACCGGCCGGAAGGCAGCCAACAGCACCCGCGACACCGGATTGTCGGTTTCAGTCCGGATGCGCCCCCGGATGAGGAACGCCATGAGTGCCGGGACGAGCGTGACGGCCAACAGGGCGGCCGACGCCATGGCGAACGTCTTGGTCCACGCCAGCGGCCCGAAAAGACGACCCTCCACCTGCTCGAGTGTGAAGACCGGCATGAAGGAAACGGTGATGACGATGAGCGAGAAGAACAGGCTGGGCCCGACCTCCACCGCCGCGTCACGGATGGCCTTCAGGCGTTCAGCGCCTGGTTTTTCAAGGTGTTTGTGCGCATTCTCGACCATGACGAGCGCGGCATCGACCATGACTCCGATGGCGATGGCAATACCGCCGAGGCTCATGATGTTGGCGTTCATGCCCATGAGCCGCATGGCCAACAGCGCCATCAGGATGCCCACGGGTACCGTCACGACGGCCACGAACGCGCTCCGCACGTGCAGCAGGAACAGCAGCACGATGAGCGCCACGACGGCCAGTTCCTGCCAGAGTTTGAGTTGGAGGGTATGCACGGCCTCCCGGATGAGCCGGGAGCGGTCATATTCGACCTGGACGGTAACACCTGCGGGCAACCCCGGCGTGATTTCCGCCAGTCGGGTTTTCACCCGCTCGATGACGTCCAGGGCATTCCCCCCGTAGCGCATGATGACGATCCCGCCGACTACCTCGCCCTCGCCATTGCTCTCGGCTATTCCGCGCCGGAGCTCCGGACCTTCCCGGACCAGAGCCACGTCGCCGATGGTCACCCGGCCTCCCCGGCTGGAGACCAGCGGAATGCTCCGGATATCATCCAGACCACGGATATAGCCCCGACCCCGCACCATGAACTCCCGCTCGCCGAGCTCGACAATGCGTCCGCCGACGTCCCGGTTGCTGTCCATGAGCCGCATGGCCACGTGCTCCGTGGAAATGCCGTACGCCGCCAGGCGCTGGGGGTCCAGCACGACCTGGTACTGTTTTCGGAATCCACCGATGGCCGCCACCTCGGCGACGCCCTCCACCGCCTGCAACTCGTACGACAGGAAGAAGTCCTGGACGGCCCGGAGGTCCGACAGGTCGTGGGTGCCGGTGGTATCCCGCAGGCTGTACTGGAAGACCCATCCGACCCCGGTCGCATCGGGCCCGATGGTGGGCCGTACGCCGTCGGGGAGTGTCCCCGAGACCTGGCTCAGATACTCCAGGACGCGGCTCCGGGCCCAGTACAGGTCCGTGCCATCCTCGAAGATGATGTACACGTAGCTGCTGCCGAACATGGAATAGCCCCGCACCGTGTGCGCGAACGGCACGGACAGCATGGCCGAGGCCAGCGGATACGTGACCTGGTCCTCCACAATGCGGGGATCCTGCCCGAGGTAGTCGGTCTTGATGATGACCTGTACGTCAGACAGGTCGGGGATGGCGTCGACAGGCGTGTTCAGCGTGGCCCAGATGCCCAGGGCGCTGACCATGAGCGCCACGAGGACGACCAGGGTCCGGTTTTCAATCGATTTTTCCAGGAGATACGTCAGCATTGGCAGGCCTACATGTCGTGACCGGCCATCGCCTGCATGGCGCTGCCCAGTCGGGTTTCCGAATCGATCAGGAATTGAGCGCTGACGACCACCGACTCGCCGCCCGAGAGCCCTTCAAGGACCCGTGTGAGCCCATCCGATGCCTCGCCCGTCCGAACGGCCACCGGACGGAAACGTCCGTCGCCCTCGGCCAGGATGACCATTTCATGTTGCCCGTCACGCACGATGGCTTCGCTGGGCACCAGGGGGCCGGCCGGTGTCGGCTGGCCTTCCAGGGTGACCGTAGCGAACATGCCGGGTTTGAACGGCGCATGATGCCCGCCCGAGAGCACGATCCGCGCGCGTGCCGCGCGCAGGGGTTCGTTCAACATGTGGTAGACGTAGTTGATTTCGCCCATCAGGTGGGTACCCGGATCGTAGGGGAGTTCCACGTGCGCCTTCGTGCCGATCCCGACCCAGGGCAGGTCCTGCTCGTGCACATCCACAATCAGCCAGGTCCGGGAGATGTCCACGATATCCATGAGGCGGTCGCCCGCGCGCACAAATGCGCCCTCGGTCACCTTCTTGCGCATGATTTCGCCGTCCGACGGAGCGTAGAATGGCACGGCACGCATGGGTACGCCGGAGGACTCGACCCGGGCGATAACGCTTTCCGGAATGTCCCAGAGGCGCAGACGCTGGCGGGCCGCCTCGGCCAGACGCTCGTCCACTTTGATGGCCGTCAGCAGATCTTCCTGGGTGGCCAGGACTTCCGGGCTGTACAGGTCGAACAGGTGATCTCCTGCCAGGACCTTCTTGCCGTCGAAGTCGGCCTCCAGGTGTTCAACGAATCCCGAGACTTTCGGGGAAATGGTCCGCTCGGCTTGTTCGTCCATAACGAAGTGCCCCGTTGTGCGGATGCGTCGCGTGAGGGGCGCGACTTCGACGATGGCCGTCCGCACACCGGTCTGTTGGATGGTCCGTGCGTCGAGGATGACCACACCCGAATCCATGTCCATGCCGGCGTGTGCGGAGTGATCCACTTCGTCCTGGGCCGTGCCGGCCGGCTCCTGACCGCAGGCGGACAACAGCAGGGCCGCCCACACGACGAGTGACAAGGGGGATTTCAGGATGGAGGCAATGTTCATGATCATGATCCGGAATGGGCGGCGACGGCGCGATCGTAGTGCGCACGCGTCTGGGTGAAACGGGCACGGGCATCCACCAACTGGACCTGCAGGCGATACAGCATCCGTTCGGATTCCAGGGCCTGGAGGAGGGAGATGCGTCCGGCGATGTAGGCGCTCTGTGCGGTGTCGCGGGCCAGGACGGCGCGGGGCAACAGGGTGTCTTCCAGCAACCGGATTTGCCGCTCCTGGGCGTCCAGTCGCTCGGCGAGGGACCGGACGTCGGTCACGAGGGCCGTTTCGAGCGCGCGGATGCGCTCGTCTACTTCGGCGAGCGCCAGCTGCGCGCGCTCCTGTGGGGCGCGGCGCGCCGCGCCCCACAGCGGGATGCTTATGCCGGCGCGGACAGCAAAGGCGTCCCGGCCGTCTCCGCGGGCCATGACCGGGTCCTCCGAGACGGCAACCCAGTCGAATCCGACCATGAAGTCGGGGCGCGCGCCGAGGCGGGATAAATCGACCTGCAGCCGACGTTCCTCGGCCTGCGTTTCCAGGGCGAGTACGGCCGGATGGCGGGAAGGGATGAGGTCCGTTCGTGGCGCATCGGTCGGACGCGGCGCAAGGGAGTCGGGCAGCATGAGCGACGGACGGTCTGCCAGCCGGGCCAGCCGCCGACGCGCATCGATTTCTTCTTCATGGAGCCGTTCGATCTGGATGTCCAGGGCCTGGGATTCAAGCTGGATTCCCAGGAGCGGGGCCATGGCCTCCGATCCGACCTCGTACCGGACGATGGCCGCCTGCTCGAAGGTCGCCAGGGCGCGCTGGAATTCGCGGGCGTGCCGGATGAGGGTTTGCGCCCGCCACGCGTCGTCCCAAGAGACCTGCACATCCCGAATGATGTCGAGGGCTTTCAGCAGCGTCTCGAGGTCCATCCGGTCGGCGTCCAGGTGTACGGATTGCGCGCGAAGACTCCGGATGCCGGGCCAGGGCACATCCTGCATGAGCGATACGCGGGTCCGCTGGGCACCCCGCGCGGTCAGGATGGGGGATGCGAACCAGGCCATGTCCAGGCGGGGCTCGGGCAGGGCACGGGCCCGGGGGGCGAGGGCACGTGCGGCGTCGGCGGACAGACCGGCCGCAGCCAGATCGGGGTGGTTGGCCAGCGCCTGTTCAATGAGCGCGTCCGGCGTTGATATCTGGGTCGAATGGGGTGTTTGGGCGCGGGAGGTCCCGGGCATGAGCCCAAGGGCGACGGTCAATGTGATCAGCGCAAGAGCGAGGCCGCGCGGAAGAACAATCATGGACGTTTCTGATGGGGCGCATCAATGCGCCGTGATCGACGGGGACAGGGCAGAAGGGTGCCTGGCCGGGTGGACCCGACCGGGTGCAGATCCGTCGGCGATCAGTTCAGGAACGTGGAGAAGACAATCCGTGTGGGTACCGGCCACGGATGCGGAGTGCATCGGGGGTCGGAATGGGGGGGCGGGGTCAAGGAACGGGCCATCATCGGAGAGATGACGACCAGTGACGGGGCCCGATCGACGCGCGGAACCGCGGTCGTGGATGCCGGTGCAGGTGGCAAACCATCCACAATACAACAGGCTTCGAGTCCGGTCTCCAGGGGAGGACAGGGGGCGTCACGGGGCGGCATGTCCTGGTGGGCGTCGCGGGAAGTGTTGTGTTCGCCGTGATCGGTCACCGGAATGGTGGCGTGGTGACCCAGGACCGGAATGGCCAACGGCAGTACCATCATCAGCGCGAATGCACAGGCCGCAAGCCGGTGCAATGCCGATGGTTTTCCGTATAGCCACGTCGCGTTCATGGTGGACACAAACGCCCCTCCGCCCGATAGTTTCCCGGATGCTTACCTGGCCAGATAACCGCCGTCGACCGGGAAGTAGGATCCGGTGATGAAGGATGCCTTGGGCGAGCAAAGGAACAGCGTCAACTCGGCGACTTCGGAGGGTCGTCCCAGTCGACCGATGGGATGCATTCCGATGAGTGCGGCCCGGGTGGCTTCGTCTTCCTCCATCGCGTGGATCATGGGCGTGCTGATGAACGCGGGACCAATGGCGTTGACGCGGATGTTGTCGGCCGCGTGGTCCAGGGCAGCGGCTTTCGTGAGTCCCACGACGCCGTGCTTGGCGGCCACGTACGCCGGAGCACCGGCAAACCCCACATGTCCAAGGATGGAAGCAACGTTCACGATGGATCCGCCGCCATTCTTCCGGAGAGCCGGTATGCCGTACTTCATCCCGTAGAACACGCCGTTCAGGTTCACGGCGAGCACGCGGTCCCATTCCTCAAGCGGATAGTCGGCCGTAGGTGCCAATGTGCCCCCGATGCCAGCGTTGTTGACCAGGTAATCCAAGGTTCCGAAGTGCCGCATGGCGACATCGATCATGTTCTTGCAATCCTCGGGATTCGAGACGTCGGCGTGGACGTAAACGGCCTCACCTCCAGCCTGGCGGATGGCTTCGGCCGCCTGTTCACCGGCTTCGTCGTGGACATCGGCGAGCGTGACCCGGATGTCTTCCTGTGCGAAGTGCTGTGCAATGCTGAGTCCGATTCCTGAGGAGGCTCCGGTTACGAGGGCTGACATGGTGGTCTCCGTTTGGGTTTCTGCTTTCCGATTCCACGTTGCGATTCTGTGGACCCGTGGCAATGGCAGGATACATTCCGGCGGGTCCAGGGACTGTCGGGGAAGTCCCCATCTTCCGTGTAGGGCAGGCTCAAAGGGCGCAGTCCACGTACCCGGTCACGGATATATTTTTGTAGGGCAATTGCCGATACGACTTTCATGTTGCAGCCTCTTGGGGTATCAGGTATCTTGCCAGCAATCATCCAATCCACTTCCGATCATGCGTAAAACATCCCTTATCACGCTTGCAGCTGCGTTTTTGCTGCTCATCCAACCCACCGGAGCCCAGGACCTGGGTGTCGCGCTCCGTGTAGGGACATTGGGCCCGGGAGTGGACGTTTCGTACTCCGTATCTCCCAAGTTCAATGTCCGGGGCGGTGCCGCGTACT
The DNA here is from genome assembly GCA_040221055.1 of Rhodothermales bacterium. Taxonomy (NCBI): domain Bacteria; kingdom Pseudomonadati; phylum Rhodothermota; class Rhodothermia; order Rhodothermales; species Rhodothermales bacterium. The sequence goes on from JAVJVN010000011.1 coordinate 215,887, forward strand.
TCTCCACCACCTTCGACGAAACGCTGGACGATGAGGATATCGACCTGGCGCTCACGGGAGATGCCACCATCGGTGCGATCTCTTTCATGGCCGATTTCCACCCGTTCGAGAACAGCTTCCGTCTGTCGGCCGGCCTCAACATGAACCTGTTTGAGGGTTCGGCAGATGGCCGTTCGCTTTCACCCTATTGCTTCGGGGATGAAGATGCCCAGGGCAACTGCCTGGACAAGGAGTTCTCCGCAGAGAAGGTGGGGACGTTCGGAGCCAAGGTATCCTATCCGAGTGCATTCCAGCCCTATGCCGGCATTGGCTTCGGCAACATGGCGCGTGGGCAGTCCCGCGTGACCTTCATGATGGATCTCGGTGTCATCTACGCGGGGAAGCCTGAACTGGAACTGTCCGCCACCGGATTGCTCGCTCCGACCGCCACGGAGAATGAGGCCCGCCTGAACGAAGGCATTGAAAGCTTCGTCCTGTACCCCGTCTTCTCCCTGGGAATCGGATTCCGGCTGTAGGGCATTCTCGTGCCCCGAGCCACTCCATCCTGTTCCATGCCCCAATCAAATTTCCGTACTGAGATGAAAACCACCATCCGTTCCTGGACCCTGCTGTTTGCCGCACTGCTGCTGTGGTCCGGCTGCGATTTCCAGGCTGCCGAAGACGCCTTCGATGACTTTGACCTCGTCATCGGCCTCGAGCCCATCAATACCGTGGTCAACGGAATTGTCACTGACAATTCGAACGATGACCTTGTTGCCGCCACGCTCACCTTCACCGGGGATGATGCCTCGGTGTTGATCGACGCCTATTCCGATCCTGTATCCGAAATCGATGCCGAAAGCGGTGTTGTCACGTTCGGCATCCAGAACAGCGTAGTGCCCTCGGCCGCGAACCCGGTCGAGTTCACGGTGACGGCGTCCGCACCCGGATACTTCACCACGTCCAAGACCGTGAGCATCACGGAGCCCGGTGACGCGGAAGTCCGCATTTCTTTGACGCGCGACAACCCGACGGCGGTCGTGCAGGGAACGAGCTCCACGCAGAGTTCGGCCGTGCAGACCACGTCCACGGGTACCGTAGCGCAAACTACCACCGTGCAAACGACCGCTGCCCCCCAGGCTCAGACGACAGCTACCGTTGCCATGACCGTCCAGGCCGGGACGCGCCCGTTGACGAAGGCAGGCGTTGCGCTGGGAAATGACATTACAACGGCCCTTCGCGCATTCGACTCGGCCCGTGGATTGCAGTCGTTGCCGTCTGCCGCCCGAACCAATACGGATGGCGCCCAGCCGCTCATCCTGGGTGCGACCTACTTCAAGATGGCGGACGGTGCCGGCAACGTGGCCGTCACGTTCGACCGGGCACCCGGCAAGACGTTCGGCAAGCAGGCCACGGCCTGTGAAGACGGCGGTGGCACGGGTCTCGTGATTTCAACAACCCAGGCGGAAATCCTGGCGCTGTTGGCGCTGAATCCCGGTCTCCTGATTGATGTCTATGCCTTTACGCCCGCAGACGGGACAACCGCGCTCCTGGGCCAGAACCTGCCGGTTACCGTAGCCGGTGCCGAGGCATCGGTCGAACTGTGCATGGGCGGTACCAATGCCAACATCGATCCATCCGGAATCGGCAACCCCACAGAGGGCATCATCTACCGTCTGTCGTTCGGTGCGGGTGCCGTGCTGTCCGGCAGCATGGGACACATGCTGACCATCCAGAATCCGGCCACGTCGGGCACGAGCGTGGATCTGGCCTTGACGTACGCAGGGGGCACGCAGACCAATGCGACCACTGTTCCCTCAGGTACTACGACCCGGTCACTCGCCTCGTGGTTGGGTGACGCCGGAACGAAGCTCTTCCTGGAAGGCGGGACGTTCACGCTGACCGCCCGGTTGGCCACGGGTGATGTGGTTACGCATTCGGTTTCGCCGAGCCCGCTCTCCGGCTCGTCCCAGATGGCATTGCCGTCGGTATCGACCCTTCGGACCTACGCCGTGGTGGCTTCCCTCCAGTGCGCCAACCCGACCAGCCAGAAGTTCGATGTCCGGGTGACAGACGAGAGTCTGGACGCGGTGACGGCCATGTACCGGGTCGCGGGTTCAGGGGCGTCCTGGAACGTCATCAACAAGGCGTCCATCACCTCCAAGACGGCTACCGATGCAGCGGTCAGTATTGCCGGATCGCTCAGCCTGCTGCCGAACACGACGTACCGCTTCAAGGGCGTGCTCGGTGACAACTCGGCCGACGCCACGGCCACCACGCCGGGCTCCGGTTCGAACTTCAATATTGCATTGGATCCGGACGACGTGGGATTGACCTGCAAGTCCCGCTGAGGCCCTGAGCACAGACTGCCACGAAGGGGGGCGGGCCGTGAGGCCCGCCCCCTTTTTTTTGGGCCACTCGGATTGACGTGTCCGGTCGGAAAATCGGGAAAAGTGGGCTGACCGGGCTTGGCGGCGTGCCGTATCTTCCGTTCGTTCACCCATGCACTGTCGGGACCGGACGGGTCCCGACCCGAAACGGCACGCCCCATGCCCAAATACCAACTGCATTGCCTTGGAACCGAGGACCGGATTGAGGACGCCTATACCGTCCGGTATCATGACACGGCGCTTCTGCGCACGGAATACGATACGTCATCGCTGACGCCCCGGGACGAGCCCGGGCTGTGGCGGTGGGTGGATTGGTTGCCCGTGTCGATGCGGGGTAGCCAGACGGCGGGGTCCATCTGCTACCGGAGCCAGGGGTTGGCCGATGCGCTCGGGCTCGCCAACCTGTGGATATCGTTCCATGGCTTCTGGCCGGAGCGTGCGGCGGACTGCCCGACCACCACGTTCAAGGACATGGAGGCGGTGACGACGCTCCAGCGATTGCGGGACCACGACGTTCCCGGACTCATCTGCGCATCGGCCGGCAACACGGCCCGGGCCTTTGCCCACTTCGGTGGACTGGACGCGTATCCCATCCTGCTCGTCGTCGCCGAAAAGCATCTGGGCCGGCTGTGGGTTCCGAAGGGGCACCCCGTGGACTCCGTATCCATCATCGGAATCAAGGACGGGGATTACAACGACGCCATCGAGGTCACGAGCCGCATCCTGGAAGTAGGCGGATGGCGCCGGGAGGGCGGCGTGCACAACGTGGCCCGTCGGGACGGCATCGGATCGCTCATCCTGACGGCCACGGAAGCCATCGGACAATTGCCGACGCACTATTTCCAGGGCGTGGGCGGCGGACCGGGGCCGATCGGGGTCCACGAGATGGCCCTGCGCGCCATTGAAGCCGGATTCGCGGATGGTCCGGTGCCTCAGATCCATCTCTCGCAGAACGATACCTTCAGCCCCATCCACGACGCATGGAAGGCCGGAAATCGGACCCTGGAACGCATTCCGGACACCATCCATCCGCGCGTGTTTTCGGACTACCTGGTAAACCGGGCCCCGGCCTATGCGGTGACAGGCGGGTTGTTCGATATGCTGACCGAGTCGCAGGGGGACACGTGGGCGGTGTCCTACGAGGAGGCCGCCGTGGCGTCGCAGTTGTTCGAGGCGACGGAGGGTATTGATGTGATGTCACCGGCAGCCGTTGCCCTGGCCTCGCTCCAACAGGCCATTACGACCGGGCGCGTCGGGCGGGACGAGGTGATCCTGCTGAACGTATCGGGCGGGGGACAGCGGCGCTACCGGGACGAGGTGCCGACAGAGGTCATACCGCCCGTCGGCATCGTTTCCAAGGATGAGGCCGTCCTGCTGGGGCGGGAAATCGTTCGGTGATGCCCGGCAGGGGAGTTCCAGGGCAGGGTTGCAGCGATGCGCGTATGGCAATAGATTGGGACGGCACATTCAATCCTCCACCAGAACCCGCCTGCCATGTCTTTTCGCCCCGCTTTTTGCCGTTTCCTGACCGCTACCGGGATCCTTCCGGGTCTCGCGCTCCTTTTCCTGCTCGTCCAACCGGTAGCGGCCCAACAGTTCGGCGGCGTCGTGGCGCTCGCCGGCGACCAGGTGGTGGCCTCCCACTCCGGAACGACCGCTGTGCCCGGCGTGGTGGTGGTCTATTCGAAATCCGATGAGGGGGCATGGACCGAGTCCGCGCGCCTGCACGCAGGAACGGCCGACGGTTCCGAGGATGGATTCGGTCAGGCCGTGGCCTCCGATGGCGAGACCCTGGTGGTCGGCGCTCCGGACGAAGGTGCCGTCTATGTTTTCACGAAGGATGCGTCGGGTGCCTGGGCTCAGCAACAGCGACTGGTTGCACCCGCGGGTGGCTTCGGCAAGGCGGTCGCCGTGCATGATCACATGATTGTTGTGGGCGCCGACAACGCGGCCCACGGATTCCACCGGACCGACGACGGTAACTGGGTATCGGTCGGCGAACTCCGCGCCGAGCGGATGGGCGAGCCCCGTCCCGATGATCTCGGCCAGGAAGCAGCCGCATTCGGTAGCGCGGTTTCCGTCGAGGGCATGCGGGCGCTGGTCGGCGCTCCGGCCACCGACAGCGGCGCCGGACAGGCCTTTGCGTTCTCGTTCGCGGACGGTGCCTGGCACGCGGCCGGAACCCTGGACATGCCGGCGGCCGGCGAGCAGGCGGCGGTCGGCTCGGCGGTGCTTGTACATCACGGATACGCACTGGTGGGTGCCCCGGGATATGAGGGCAGGACGGGCGCCGTGGGCGTGTTCTCCTGGGATGCCGACCGGTCCCGATACGATTTTGTCCGCCGATTGGCCCCACCGGTAGCGTCCGGGAACGAGGGCTTCGGCGCATCGATTGCCTATGCAGGCCACGCGTTCTACGTGGGGGCGCCGACGACCGCCCGCGCAGCGGGCGCCGTGCACGTGTTCCGCACGTCGAATCACATGCAGGACTGGGTGCACGGGGGCACGTTGCCGGCCCAGTTGCAGGAGCGTAATCTGTTGGGTGTCCAGCTGGCCGTGGCCGGCAACGTGGCCGTCGTCGGCGCCCCCCTCTACGACAACGGGGAAGGTGCTGCCGTGATCTACGAGTCCTCCGATGACGGTGCCTGGGCGCAGTCGGCGGTCGTCTGGCCGGAAATGGAAGGAGGCTACGCGTCCATTACCGGCTCGGGCATGAGCGCATGTGAGGACGGGGCCGTGGACGTTTGGGGGTGTGAGGGCGTGGACATGATGTCCTTCCTGACCGTGGCCGACATCGGCGGTGCGCGCGGGACGCGCACGAATGACATCTGGGGCTGGACCGATCCCGAAACGGGTCGGGAATACGCCCTGGTCGGTCGCACCGATGGTATGGCTTTCGTGGACGTTACGGACCCCTACAACCCGATCTACCTCGGCAACATGGACCGGACCGACGGCGCACCACCCTCCGTATGGCGCGACATGAAGGTGTACAAGGACCACGTGTACGTCGTGGCGGACGGCGCCGGGGAGCACGGCATGCAGGTCTTCGATCTGGCCCGGCTGCGCAATGTCCCGAATCCGCCGGTGGAATTCGAGCCGGACGTGCTGTACGACGGCATTGCCAGCTCACACAACATTGTCATCAATGAAGAAACCGGGTTCGCGTACGCCGTCGGCAACCGGATGGGTGGTGAGACGTGCGGTGGCGGACTGCACATGATTGACATCAATGACCCGAAGAACCCGACATTTGCGGGTTGTTTTGCCCATGAGGGCACGGGCCGCAGCGGTACGGGCACGACGCACGACGCGCAGTGTGTGGTCTACCGAGGCCCCGATGCCGACCACGCCGGCAAGGAAATCTGCCTCGGGTCCAACGAAACCGCCCTTTCCATTGCGGACGTATCGGACAAGTCCGCTCCGGCCGTGATCTCGGTCGCGACGTATCCGTCCATCGCCTACACCCACCAGGGCTGGCTCACGGAGGATCAGCGCTTCTTCTTCATCAACGATGAGGGCGACGAACCCCAGGGACTGGTGGAAGGGACCCGGACGCTGATCTTCGACCTCCAGGACCTGGACGACCCCATCCTGGTCGGAGAGCATATCTCAACGGAGAAGAACACGGACCACAACCTGTATGTGCGCGGCAACCTGATGTACCAGTCGAACTACCAGTCCGGCCTGCGCATTTTCGACGTGTCCGACCCGGAAGCCCCGGTCGAGATCGCCTTTTTTGACACCGTTCCCAACGATGCCACGGGCGGCGGCTCCTGGAGCAACTACCCCTACTTTGAAAGTGGTACTATCGTCGTCACGTCCGGCAGGGAAGGATTGTTCATGCTGAAGAAGCGGGAGGTGGACCTTTAGGGTGCAACGATCTGAGCCTGTCAACGGGCGGAAATCCATGTTTGTGGGACTTGCACTGACGCTGGTGCTGGTGCTGTCCGCCTGCACGCCTGCCGGTGACGGGCCAGGGGGCGCTGCGTCCGACCCGTCCGCAACCGGTGAACCGGCGTTCCGGAATTGGGTGGAGACGGCCGAGTATGTGGGTCGCGAAACCTGTGGAACCTGTCACCAGGCCCAGTTTGACACGTTCGTACGCTCCCAGATGGGCCGCTCCTGGAAGCACGCCACACGTGCGCTTTCGGATGCCGACTGGGACAACACGCCCGTCCTGCGCGACGAATACGCCGACCTTTATTTCCAGCCGTTTGCCCGGGGTGAAGACCTGTTCGTGCGGGAATTCCGCCTGAGCGGTACCGATACGACGCACCTGCGTGTTGAACAGATCGATTTCATTGCCGGATCGGGGCACCATACCAACTCGCACATCTACGAGCGGGGCGGCTACCTGTACCAGATTCCCGTCACGTGGTATACACAGGACAGGAAATGGGGACTGGCCCCCAAATTCCAGGGAGGCAACAACTACCGGTTCAGCCGGGTGATCACGGACGAGTGCATGGCCTGCCACAATGCGCCTCCGTCGTTCGTGGAGGGTTCCGAGAACCGGTTCGTGTCTGTACCGTCCGGCATAGGATGCGAGAACTGCCACGGTCCCGGGTCCATTCACGTGGAGGAGAAACGCGCCGGTATCATGGTGAATACGGCCGTGGAGATGGACAATTCCATCGTGAATCCGGCGAAGCTCTCTCCAGAACGCCAACTCGATCTATGCTCCCGATGCCACATGCAGGGCGTGGCCGTGTTCGAAGAAGGGGAGTCCCCCTTGGACTGGCGGCCCGGACAGGTCCTGGCGGCGCACGAAAACGTCTACTGGCCCCGTCAGCCCGACTCGGTATCCACCTTCATCATGGCGTCGCATCCGGACCGGTTGGCCATGAGCGCGTGTTTCCAGGCTTCATGGGCGGAAGGTGGCGATTCAGGCGCATCATCCGGCATGGAACCCATGACCTGCCTGACGTGCCACGATCCGCATGTGCCCATCGAGGAAATGCCGAAGCGGCACTACGATACCGTATGTCAGTCCTGCCACGCCGGCCCGACGGCGGTCACCACCGGATGCACGGAGCCGTCGGTCCTCAGCGGTGCCAATACGGCCACGTGTTCCTCGTGCCACATGCCGCCCTCCGGCACGTCCGATATTCCCTTCGTGAAGGTCACCGACCATTTCATCAGGGTACAGGAACCGGGAACGCGACGGGGGCAGGCCTTGTCGGAAGAGGAGTCCGCCAGGCAGCAGGCCTTCATCCGGCTGGCCAGCCTGATCCAGGACCAGCCTTCGCACCGCAACGTCGCGGACGGTTTCCTGACCTACTACGAACAGTTCACGGACCGGCCCGGCATGTTGGACTCCGCAGCCGTGCGACTGCAGAAGGCCCGGGCTCTCAACCCGGAGGATGACCTCACGGCGTCCTGGATCCGTCTGTGGCACTTGCAGGAGGACTATGCCGCCATCGTGCGGTACACGGCCGGTACCGGATTCCGCCCGCCCGAGGACGCGTGGACGGCCTATCGTATTGGTGAGGCCTACCAACACACCGGCCGGATGGACGAAGCCGTCACCTGGTTCGAGCGGGCCGTCTCCCATGGCCGGGATCACCTTCGGTTCTCGGACAAATTGGCCGTGGCCTGGACGCAGGTCGGCCGGGCCGCCGAGGCCGTGGCGCTCTATGACCGCCTGCTGTCGGCGCAGGACCGGTTCGAGACCGGATTCAACAATCGCGGTTTCGCCTACCTGGTGCTCGGAGATTTCGCTGCCGCCGAGGCCGATTTCCGTCGTGCCATTTCCATCGACCCGGACCTGGAGGAGGCCCTCGCCAACCTCGCATCGCTGCTCTACAACACCGGTCGTGTGGCCGAGTCCCGTCCGTACGTGCAGCGGCTCCTGCGTTTGAACCCTTCGAATCCGGATTATATCGGATTCTGGGATGCCGTGAAGTAGTGCCCTTTCAGCCGCTGGGAATCGGGCAGGTGCCGGACGTGCCGGTCCGATGCGAGGAAGGCGAACATGTCGTCGAGTGCGTGGGCCAGGTCACTCATGGGGCATCGGACGGAGAAACTGTACCGCCGCTCTTCGTCCAGGAAAGCCGTAATGCGCATCATCCGGAGGATATCCCGATCCACGCGCAGCGTCAGTTCATCGTACACGAATACGTGGATGGACTTTCCGGGCTCAGGAAAGCCGTCAGGGCCTGCCGCCTCGGAATCGGCCTGCAGAATCGCTTGGGCCAACGAGCGGGTATCGGGAGGCTCGGGCGGTGTATAGGGTACACTTGCCGCCTTTCTATTTCGTAACCAGCGGAACATGGCAGTCCCGAACGTTATTCCGATCTTCTGGATCCAACCCACACCCACCACCCGCATCCTCCATGGAACGTAGAACCAAGATTGTCTGCACACTCGGACCCGCCACGGATTCCGAGGACATGATCCGGAAACTCATCCGGGCCGGGATGGACGTGGCCCGTCTGAACTTTTCCCACGGGACCCACGATTACCACCGCATGCTGATTGAGCGGGTGCGTGCGGCATCGGCTGCGGAGGGGAAGCCCGTGGCCATCCTGCAGGATCTGCAGGGCCCGAAATTGCGGGTCGGCCTCGTCCGTGATGGCAGAATCGAATTGGAAGCAGGGGCAACCATCCGCCTGACCCCCGATGAACTCGAGGAGAGTACGCCCGACGTCCTGCATGTGTCGTACCCGACCCTGGCAGACGACCTGGAAGTGGGCGGGGAAATCCTGATTGATGATGGAAGCCTGGAACTGCGGGTGACGGCCAAGGAAGGCCGGGATATCGTGGCGGAGGTCATTGTAGGCGGTCCGCTGAGTTCCCGCAAGGGAGTCAATCTTCCCAATATCCGTACGTCGACACCGGCCCTTACGGAAAAGGATCTGGCCGATCTCGAATTCGGCCTGGAGATGGAAGTGGATATCATGGCGCTTTCCTTTGTCCGTGAGGCATCGGATGTCCGGCAACTGGTGGATCGGATCAAGGAAAAGGGCAGCAATGTGTTCGTCATCGCCAAGATCGAGAAACCGGAAGCCGTGGTCTGTATAGATGAGATCCTGTCCGTGGCAGACGGCATCATGGTGGCCCGCGGCGATCTGGGGATCGAAATGCGGCTATCGAAGGTGCCGGGCGCCCAGAAATCCATCATCCGGAAGTGCCTTGCGGCGGCCAAGCCCGTGATTACAGCGACCCAGATGTTGGAGAGCATGATCGACCATCCGCGACCGACGCGGGCGGAAGTATCGGACGTCGCCAACGCCGTGCTGGACGGATCGGACGCCGTCATGCTGTCGGGCGAGACCGCCATGGGCGAGTGGCCGGTCAAGGCGGTCGAGGTCATGCACAATGTCATCCGGGAGGCGGAGCGGACGTTCCTGGAACTGCACCCCCTCGATCCGACCGGCGACAACGTGGACGTAACCGAGGCCGTATCCCGGACCGCCTACTGGCTGGCGGCCAAGACCGGGGCAAAGGCCATTGCGTGCCTCACGGCATCGGGCACGACGGCCCGCGCCATCGCCCGCCATCGTCCCCACGTACCGGTTTACGCCTTCACGGACGACCGGCGCATCCTGGGGCAATTGGCGCTCTCCTGGGGAACAAAGGCTTTTTTCATTCCTTTCCAATACGACACCGATCGGGGGTTGACACTGGTCCACGACATGCTCCGCTCCCAGGGGTTGGCCGGGGATGGTGATCAGGTGGTCATGACGGCAGGCATGCCGCTGCCGGCCAAGGGACGCACGAACATGGTTCACGTTAGCACATTATGACGCAACGGTCTTTTCTTTCTGCACTCGGGGGCGTCATGCTGGTCGGCCTGGTGGCTTCCGGATGCGGAACGGGATCGGTCGTGTCCAACCGGTACGACAACTTCACGGCCTATTACAACGGGTTCTACAACGCCGAGCGCGTGTTCGAGTCCGGTCGGGCATCCCTCAATACGCGCCGCACGGAAGTGGACCGGACCCGGTACCAACCCCTGTTCGAGCGTCCATCCGGCGCTACGGGAAGCCGGGATTTCGAAAGCGCCATCGCCAAGAGTGCCGACCTGCTCCGGGAGCATCCAGATTCCAAATGGGTGGACGATGCGCTTTTGTTGATCGGGCAATCCTATTTCTACCAGGAGAATTTTGTCGGTGCGCTCCAGAAGTTCCAGGAAGTGATTTCCCTCGATACCCGACTTCGGCCTGAAGCCACCTTCTGGTTGGCCCGGACCATGATCACCTCCGGCTCCTATGATGAGGCGCAGGCCCTCCTGACTGCGGCCCTCCTGGAGGATGCCGACAGGGATTGGCAGAGCATGTACCATCTGGCCATGGGCGAACTGTATGTTAAGCAGGGGCAGTGGGAGGACGCCGAAGCGGCCCTGGCCACCGGATTGGAGCGCGTCAAGGACAAGGAGGTCGGCGCCCGCGCACAATTCCTGCACGGTCAGGTCCTTGAACGGTTGGATCGCCCCGAGGACGCGTACCGGGCCTTCCGGCGGGTCGGGGATTTCCGTCCTCCCTATGAACTGCAGTATGCCGCAGACTACTCGGCGGCCCGGGTCCAAGGGCGGTATCTCGATGAGGGCAGGGCGCTGGAAGCGGTGCGCCGGATGGAGCGCGATGACAAGAACGCTTCCTACGTTCCGGAAATCAGGTATTTGCGTGGACGGATCCTGCAGTATGCGGGTCGGGATGACGAGGCATTCGCCGTCTATGACGGCGTGCTCTACGGATCGGCGCCGGGGACGAACCTGTCCGGCGTGCGCTCGCGCATCCATTTCGCGTTGGCAGAGATGTACCGGGATGTGGACGGAAATTTTGTAATGGCGGCCGCGCACTTCGATTCGGCTGCCACCGGCACGGGCACGACAGGAGGTACAGGCCGGTCGGCTGCGTCGGGTCGGACGACACGCCAGTCGGACGTGGATACGGCTCCCGAGGCCATTCGCGACATGGCCGGTCTCCGGAATGCGTTCAAGGACTACGCGACGGTATATCTGGACATCCAGCGCATGGACTCCCTGCTTGCACTCGGCTCCTTGCCACAGGAAGCATTCGAAGCCCGCATCCTGGAGCTACGCCAGGAACGCGCGGTCGAGTTGGCCGAACAACAACGACTCCTGAACGAGCGTCAGCGGGAGCGGCAGTTCCAGCAGCTGGCGGGTGCTGCAAACGATCCTTTCGCCAATCAGGGGCTTCCCCCCGGCAAGGTCATCCCCGGCGTGAACGATGGCACGACGTCCAATACGGCGGGCTTTCTGTTCCATGAGGACCCCATCCGCGTACAGGAAGGGCGGGCCACGTTCCGGATGAAGTGGGGAGACCGCCCGCTGGTGCCGAACTGGCGGCGCGAGGAAGCCGTGTCCGGGATCCGGGATCAGGTGGACGATGAAGCGATTGCGGACGAAGGGGGAGACGCGGAAGGCGAATCGGAGACCTTGCCCGAAATTGACACATCCAGCGTTCCAAGGGATTCCACCAGCAAGTCTGCCATGCGTCGGGAGCGTGCGCTCGCACGGTACGAGTTGGGAAATACCCTCTTCCTGAACATGAACATGCCGGATTCGGCAGCGGTCTGGTACCGGCGCGTCATTGAAGAGGATGCCGGATTACCGGTTGCCCAACGTGCCTTGTACGCGCTTGCTGAAGTGCAGCGTGCGCTCGGTGACGACAATGCGGCCACCGCCCTGTACCGACAGATCCTGGAGGAGTATCCGGAATCCGACTTCTCATCCCGTGTCCGGGGCCGATTGGGATTGGAAGAAGAGGTGATCTCCGCAGACTCGTCGGGTCTGGCATTGATGGCTTATTCCGACGTTTTTGATCGATGGGGGCAGGACCCCGATTCGCTGGTCATGGGCTCTTTCCTGCGTCTGGCCGCGGACTGGCCGGAGTTCGACGTGGCGGGGCGGGCCATGTTGACCGTGGCCCGCATGCACCTGGAGTGGGCCGACGCCGACTCGGCCCGTGTGGTCGGTCCGGTGCCGGCGGTGGTGGACCGCGGGACGTTGGAACGGTTGTGGCCGGCCTGGTTCGAGGTGGACTCCGTTTCTGTGGTGGATTCGGTACGGGTTGACCCGGCGTTGGTCGATTCGGTGATGGTCGATTCGGTGATGGTCGATTCGGCGTTGGTCGATTCGGTGATGGTCGATTCGCTTCCGGCGGATTCTTCGTTGATCCTGCCCGACTCAACCGCTGTGCGCCCGGATTCCGTGGTTGTCCGTTCGGTTCATCTCTCCGATCTGTATGCGTGGGTCAAGGATCGTTTCCAGGGTACGGATCTGTATACCGCGGCGGATCGTCGCTCCAAGGTCCTGGCTGAATATGTTCGCCCGCCCCAGGCAGAGCGTCCGGAACGGAAGGGGTTGACCGCCGCAGATTCGCTGGCCCTGGCCGCGCTGCGCGGCGAATTGGCCCCGCCTCCAAAGCCGGCGCCCGACTCCACGGTCACGGGTCGTCCGGACACTCTTGCCGTACCCGAGGAAGTCGTCGCGGCCGACAGCCTGGAAAATCCGGAGCGCCTCGATACGTCGAACCGCCTTCCCGGTGCGGCCCTCCCCCTGGAAACGGGCGGTCGCTACCTGGTCTGGACGGCTGCCGGGAACGGGGCGCCGGCTCCCACCGGGTTCTTTGTCCGGATCGGCCCACGGCTGTCGGATGTGGACAGCGCCGCGTTCATGCGCACTACGGTGGAGCGACAATTGATGGAGGACTCCGAACTGGTCCTGACCCTTGAGGACAGAGAACCGGAAGACCCTGAATTCCTGGTGGTGGCGGGCCCGTTCCGGGACCGGGAATCGGCGATTGCCTTCCACGGCATCTATGGATCGACCCTCGATGATGACGTTGGAATCCTGCAGATTGTGGACGTTCCGTGAATGGAACCAAGCGATCCAGCGGATGTACCCTCGCACCCTATATCTGGTGATTGAAACCTGAGGTGCGTACGGTCTCGTAGGCATCCCGGTCAACCCCTGACTCCCGGAATGTCTGACAACGAACGCAACAAATTGAAACTCGACCGCCCGACGCCCGGGAAAGGACCGCGCATGCCCGATCAACGGCCGCGGTTCATGCTGTGGATTTACCTGGCGGCCTTCATGGCCATCATGGTCCACATTTTCCTCTTCGTCGGAGGCATGGAACCCAACGAGGTGGAGTACTCCCGCTTCCTGGACCAGGTCGAGAAGGGTTATGTGAACGAGATCGTCCTGGTCAACAATACCCGTATTGAGGGTCTGTACACCGACGATGCGGTCAGACAGGGGCTCGTCGAGGTCAAACCGCCCCAGCAGAACCTGTTCTCAACACCCGATGTTGACGCCGAGAACCGATTCTTCTCGACCAAACCGGCCGATCACGAGCTCGTGCAGTTCCTGCTGGACCACAACGCGGAGGCGCGGGAGGCCGGCGGCAGCGAGGTGGGATTCGATGCGAGGCAGGATGACAACTGGTTCGGTGGCGTCCTGACGTGGATATTTCCGCTCCTCATCATCATTGCCCTCTGGGTGTTCATGATCCGGCGCATGAACCCCGGATCCCAGGTCCTGAACATCGGCAAGAACAAGGCCGTGCTGTTCGATGCCATGGGCGACCAGAAGCTGACCTTCAAGGACGTTGCCGGCCTGGAAGAGGCCAAGGAGGAAGTGGAGGAAGTCGTCGAGTTCCTGAAGAACCCCAAGAAGTTCACGCGTCTGGGCGGAAAGCTGCCGAAGGGCGTCCTTCTGGTCGGTCCTCCCGGCACAGGCAAGACCTTGCTGGCCAAAGCCGTGGCGGGTGAGGCCGGAACGCCCTTTTTCTCGCTTTCAGGCTCTGATTTCGTCGAAATGTTCGTCGGGGTCGGTGCCGCCCGCGTACGGGATCTATTCCGTCAGGCCAAGGAGAAAGCCCCGTGCATCATTTTCATCGATGAGATCGATGCCATCGGGCGTTCGCGCGGCAAAGGCATGATGATGGGGGCAAACGATGAGCGGGAGAACACCCTGAATCAGTTGCTGGTCGAGATGGACGGTTTCAATACCGATTCCGGCGTAATCATCATGGCGGCCACGAACCGTCCGGACGTCCTCGATACCGCCCTGCTGCGACCGGGTCGTTTTGACCGACAGATCCTGGTGGACAAACCCGACCGCAAGGAGCGCGCGGAGATCTTCAAGGTCCACACCCGTGACCTCATTCTGGGTGAAGGCGTCGACATGGTGGTCCTGGCCGGACAGACACCCGGGTTCGCGGGCGCCGAGATTGCCAACGTCTGCAATGAAGCGGCCCTTCTGGCTGCCCGTACCGGCAAGGACGAAATCAAGATGGTTGATTTCGAGAAAGCCATTGATCGTGTGATTGCCGGCCTGGAAAAGAAGAACAAGATCATCTCCCCGGAAGAGCGGAAGATCGTGGCTTACCACGAGGCGGGTCACGCCATTACCGGGTGGTTCCTGAAGTACACCGATCCGGTGGTCAAGGTATCCATCGTGCCGCGTGGACTCGCCGCCCTGGGATACGCCCAGTACTTGCCGGAAGAGCGCTACCTGTATACGAAGGAAGCCCTCATGGACCGGATGGTCATGGCCATGGGAGGACGCGTAGCGGAGGAAATCATTTTCGGTCAGATATCCACCGGTGCACAGAACGACCTGGAGCGCATTACAAAAATGAGCTATGCCATGGTGGTCGACTACGGCATGTCGGAGCGCATTGGATACGTATCGTTCAATCAGGGCAGGGAGGGGCAGGATTCTCCGGTCTTCTCCAAGCCGTATTCGGATGAGACGGCCCGGGTGATTGACGAGGAGGTGAAGAGCATCATCGACTCGGTGCGTGCCACGGCGCGCGGACTGCTGGAAACCCATGCCAGCAAGCTGGAGGAGATGGCCCAGGCCCTGTTGGTCAAGGAAGTCCTTGGCCCGAAAGACCTCGTCGAAATCCTGGGTACCCGCCCGCACGGGGAGTATGTACAGTACGAAGGCAGTGAAACACCGGTCGCGACCGCCGGTGAGACGCCCGGCGTTGTCGTATCGCCTGAAGAAAACTGATCTATTGATATAGATCACCTACTTCTTCAGGTCGAGTCCAGAAGCGATTCCGGGGCTGTTTTTCGTCCGAAGGGTATCATCTCAAGCTTTCTTCACGGAAGTAGTGGTTGCCAGCTGACGGCTGTTCGTATATTGAGAGACTGGAGCAATTACGAATTGCCTCCAGAAACACCTACTCGCGTTTACAACAGATAACCGGTCAGCAGACGTGCCTACTATTCAGCAGTTGGTCAGAAAAGGTCGACACGACAAGGTAAAGAACACAAAGTCGCCGGCTCTTTCCCAGTGCCCGCAGCGTCGCGGTGTGTGTACCCGTGTGTACACGACCACACCGAAGAAGCCGAACTCAGCGCTTCGGAAAGTGGCCAAGGTTCGCCTCACGAATGGTGTCGAGGTGATTGCATACATCCCTGGAGAAGGACACAACCTGCAGGAGCACTCGATCGTGCTGGTCCGCGGTGGTCGTGTGAAGGACCTTCCCGGTGTGAAGTACCACATTGTTCGCGGCGCGCTGGACACTTCCGGTGTCGACGATCGCCGTCAGAGCCGTTCCAAGTACGGAACCAAGCGTCCGCGCGGCTGATTGCCCCGCTGATCAACCCGTTTTTTCCAAAGCGAGATTATGCGTAGAAAAAAAGCAGAACGCCGGCAGCCCGTTGCCGACCCTGTATTCGGAGATGTTCTCGTCTCCCAGTTCGTGAACGCCGTCATGGAATCCGGCAAGAAGAACGTAGCCCGTGGCCTGGTATACCAGGCTTTCGACGTTGTCGAAGAGCGCACGAAGGAATCCGGTGTGGAAGTGTTCCACAAGGCGGTAAACAATGTGGCTCCGCTGGTGGAAGTCCGTAGCCGCCGTGTCGGTGGTGCTACGTACCAGGTGCCGGTTGAAGTCCGTCCGGACCGCCGCGTTGCCCTGGCGTTCCGCTGGCTCATCCAGTATGCCCGTGGGCGCAACGACAAGAGCATGGCCAACCGATTGGCAGCCGAACTCATGGCCGCGGCCAAGGGTGAGGGTGGCGCCATCAAGAAGAAGGACGATACGCACCGCATGGCCGAGTCCAACAAGGCCTTTGCCCATTTCCGATTCTAGTCTGACATGAGTACTCCAAACAAAAACGTGCTGTCCCGGACGCGCAATATCGGCATCATGGCCCATATTGACGCCGGCAAGACGACGACGACCGAGCGCATCCTGTTCTACACGGGCAAGCTGCACCGCATGGGTGAAGTCCATGACGGCGGCGCTACCATGGACTGGATGGAACAGGAAAAAGAGCGCGGCATCACGATTACGTCCGCGGCAACCACGGCCGAATGGGATGGCCATCGCATCAACATCATCGACACACCGGGTCACGTTGACTTCACGGTGGAAGTAGAGCGTTCCCTCCGTGTTCTTGACGGAGCTGTCGCCCTTTTCTGTGCCGTCGGTGGCGTAGAGCCCCAGTCCGAAACCGTCTGGCGTCAGGCAGACAAGTATCACGTACCGCGCATTGCGTTCGTGAACAAGATGGATCGTACGGGTGCAGACTTCGAGGCCGCCATCAACGCCATGCGGGATCGCCTGAAGGCCAACCCGGTGCCGGTACAGGTGCCGATCGGTGAAGGTGAGATGTTCCGCGGAGTCATCGACCTCATCCGGAACCGGGCCATCATCTGGCACGACGAGACGCAGGGCGCCACGTTTGACGACATTGAAATCCCGGACGACCTGAAGAAGGATGCCCGTCACTGGCGCATCAACCTTCTGGAAGCCGTTGCGGAGCACAACGACGAGCTGCTCATGAAGTACCTCGAAGGTGAGGAAATCACCGTCGAAGAGCTCAAGGCTGTTGTCCGCAAGGCCGCCCTCAGCATGGACATTACTCCGGTATTCTGCGGGTCAGCCTTCAAGAACAAGGGCGTGCAGCGTCTTCTGGATGGTATCATCGATTACCTCCCCAGCCCGTTGGATATTCCGCCGATCTCCGGCATCGACCCGATCACGAATGCATCGGTTACGCGTGAGCCGGATCCGAAGGGTCCGTTCAGCGCCATCGCATTCAAGATCATGACCGATCCGTACGTTGGAAAGCTGACGTTCTTCCGGGTCTATTCCGGTACGCTTGCGAAGGGATCAGCCGTGCTGAATGCCACGAGCCGTACCAAGGAGCGTGTGGGTCGGTTGCTGTTCATGCACTCGAATCACCGTGAAGACGTTGAAATGGTCAGCGCGGGGGATATCGGTGCCGCCGTGGGTCTCAAGAACGTCCGTACGGGCGACACGCTTTGCGATGCCGACCACGAGGTCATCCTCGAGAAGATGGAGTTTCCGGAGCCGGTCATCCGTATTGCCATCGAGCCCAAGTCCAAGGCGGACAGCGACAAGCTCGGTGCGGGCCTCCAGAAGCTTGCTGAAGAAGATCCCACGTTCAAGGTGTCGGTCGATCACGAAACCGGGCAGACCATCATTGCCGGTATGGGCGAGTTGCACCTGGAAATCATTGTGGACCGTCTGAAGCGCGAGTTCAAGGTGGAAGCGAACGTCGGCAAGCCGCAGGTGTCGTACCGGGAAGCCATTCTCAAGACCGTCGACAGCCGCTACACGCACAAGAAGCAGTCAGGTGGCCGCGGTCAGTTCGCTGAAGTCTGGCTCGAGCTGGGTCCGGCCGAAGAGGGCAAGGTTGGCCTCGATTTCGTTGACGACATCAAGGGTGGATCCATCCCGCGTGAATTCATTCCTTCCGTGGAGAAGGGCATTCGCGAAGCCATGAGCCAGGGGCCGCTCGCCGGCTATCCGGTGGAAGGCATCCGCGCGCGGCTGTATGATGGCAAGTTCCACAACGTGGACTCCGATCAGCTGTCCTTTGAAATCGCCGGTCGCATGGCCTTCCGCGAAATGTCCCGCAAGGCCGATCCGAAGTTGATGGAGCCCATCATGTCTGTTGAGGTGGTAACACCTGAAGAGTACATGGGTGACGTCATTGGAGACCTCAACAGCCGCCGTGGGCGGATTGAGAGCATGGGCCAGCGCAACGACGTGCACGTCATCAAGTCCTTCGTGCCTCTTTCCAGCATGTTCGGTTATTCCACCGACATGCGTTCGCTCACGCAGGGTCGTGCCATCTATACGATGCAGTTCGATCACTACGCGGAAGTACCGAAGAGCGTTGCGGAAGAAGTCATTGCTGCCGCCTCTGGCGCAGTCTCCGTCGATTAACAAGCAATACCAGACGAACAACAGTCATGGCAAAAGAACAATTCAAGCGGAACAAGCCCCACGTGAACGTGGGCACGATCGGTCACGTCGACCATGGCAAGACGACGCTGACGGCAGCAATCACGACGGTGCTTGCGAAGCGTGTTGAAGGGAACACCCTTCGTTCA